>JAABSQ010000252.1 GCA_011390315.1 Desulfobacteraceae bacterium | reverse complement strand
AACAGGGGGAATAAAACCCAGGACTTTGATGTAAGGAGATCATCATGATCGTAGATGACATTCTGGCAAAAGCCAGGGCGGAAAACAGAACCATCCTGACTGAAATCGAGGCCAAACAGATTCTGAACGAGGCCGGTATTCACTGTACCGATACCCGCCTCGCCGTCGACAAAGCCCGGGCGGCGACATTGAGCGAAGAGATCGGATACCCGGTGGTGCTCAAGATCTCTTCGGTGGACATCACCCACAAAAGCGATGCCGGCGGCGTCAAGGTCAATCTCAAGGACCGGGCCGAAGTGGAGAACGCCTTTGATGAGATCATGGCCTCCTGCAAGGCGGCCTATCCTGAAGCGAAAATAGAAGGGGTCGCCGTCCAGGGAATGGCCGAAGTCGGAACCGAGATCATCATGGGAATGATCAAAGATCCCAGCTTCGGCCCGGTGGTGATGTTCGGCCTCGGGGGTGTGCTGGTGGAGGTGCTCAAAGACGTCGCGTTTCGAATCGTGCCCATTGAAAAAATGGATGCGGAGGAGATGATTCAGGAGATTCAGGGCAAAAAACTGCTGGAAGGCTACCGCGGACAGGACCCGGCGGATATCGCCTTTTTGGAGGATATGCTGATCAAACTCTCCGATTTTGTCGACCGGACGCCCGAGATCGAAGAGATCGATATGAATCCGGTGTTTGCCTACAGAAAGGGGGCAGCGGTGGTCGATGCCCGGATCATCCTCTCTGCCGGATGATGGAAAGCGCCGGATCGAGATTACGTGAACAAACCAACACCCATAAGCCGAAAGAAGCGACATAAAGGATGGTGCGAACATGATGGATCTTTTTTTTAAACCCAAATCCGTTGCGGTCATCGGCGCCAGCGGAACGCCCGGAAAACTGGGGTATGTCATCGTCAAGAATATCGCCGACAGCGATTTTGCCGGAAAGGTGTATCCGGTCAATCCGAAATCGGATGAGATCCTGGGATACAAGGTATATCGGTCCGTAACAGACATACCCGGGGACGTCGACCTGGCCGTCACGGTTCTGCCGACGCCGAAACTGACGGTGGCGACGGTGGAAGCATGTGCCGAAAAAGGGGTGAAAGCGATTATTGTCGAGTCCGCCGGATTCGCTGAAATGGGCGGGGAAGGCAAGGTGTTTCAGCAGCAGATTACGGACATCGCCAAGAAAAACGGCATCCGGGTCATGGGGCCGAACTGCTCCGGCATCGTTTCCCGGGATATCGTCACATCCATCTACCCCATTACCAAAAAGGTCCCCCGGGGCAATGTGGTGCTTATCGGCCAATCCGGTCTGTTGGCGGCCGGAATGGCATCGGATATCGTGGAAAATGAAAGCCTGAATATCGGAAAGGTTTGTTCCATCGGCAACAAATGCGATGTCAATGAAAATGACCTGTTGGAATACTTCGGCGGTGAAGATGACGTCGAGGTCATCTCCATGTATCTGGAAACCATCACCGACGGCCGAAACCTGACCCGAATCGCCAAGCGCGTCGCCGCCAAGAAACCGGTTGTTTTTCTCAGCGGAGGGCGCACCGAAGCCGGGGCCCAGGCGGCCATGAGTCACACCGGCAGTATTGCGAGCAACGCCAAGATTGTGGAAGCGGCCGTCAAGCAGACGGGCATGATCATGGCGGATGATTTTGCGGAATTGAAGGATTTTGCCAAGGTGTTTTCCACTCAACCGCTGCCCAAGGGCAATCGTATTGCCGTGATCACTCTGGCCGGAAGCGTCGGTGTGGTGGTCTCGGACCTGTGCGCAAAATATGGTCTGGAACTGCCCAAATTGACCTCGGAAACCACCGAAAAACTGAAGGATATGTTCGACGCGCCGGTGGGAAATCCGGTGGACCTCTATTTTTCCGTTACCAAGCAGGGATTTACAAAGACCTTGGAAACCACTTTTCCGGATGCCTTCAAAGATCCCAACATCGATGCGGCGGTCGTGATTCTGGCCGGTTTCGAATACACCCGGGAGGCGGTTCAGAAAAAGATCATTCAAAAGATCGTCCGGGAGGTCGGCAAACCGGTGGTGGTCTGCATGATCGTCGGTTACAACAAATATAAAAACGTCATCATGGACGAATTGGGAAAAGACCTGCCGGTGTTTCCTTCCTTGATTTCCGGGGTGAAAGCCCTGAGCAAACTGTGCGAGTACGGTATCCGGCGACAAAAATTATCCGCCTAAGGAGGACATCGTATGGCTTACGAAAACATTATTTTAGAAAAAGAAGAGACTATCGCAATCATCACCTTCAACCGTCCCGAGGCGATGAACGCTCTGAACAACCAGACCCGGGCCGAATTCCGCGAAGCGGTCGCCGATGTGGCCGCGGATGAGAATATCAAGGTGCTCATTCTCACCGGCAGCGGCAAGGCATTCGTGGCCGGCAGTGATATCAAAGAATTCAACAAAACCACCCCTTACGCCGCCCACAACATCATGCGGCTGGGAGAAATGGTGGAGAAGCTGGGAAAACCGGTCATCGCCGCGGTCAACGGTTTCTGCCTGGGCGGCGGATGCGAAATCGCCATGGGGTGCGACATCATCATCGCGTCCGAAAAAGCCAAGTTCGGCCAGACCGAAATCAACATCGGCATCATTCCGGGCGGCGGCGGCACCCAGCGCCTGCCCCGGCTCATCGGCGCCTGCCGGGCCAAGGAGCTGATTTTCACCGGCGACATCATTCGGGCCGAAGAGGCCGACCGGCTCGGACTGGTCAACCGGGTGGTGCCGATGGATGACCTGATGCCGACGGCCAGGGAGATCGCTAAAAAAATCGCTACGAAAAGCGCCGCCGCCCTCAAACTGGCCAAGACCGCCGTCAACCGCGGCATGCAGACCAATCTGGAAAGCGGCTTGCGGTACGAGTATGAACTCTACAGCCTCTCCCTGAGCCTGGAAGACAAGACGGAAGGGGTCAATGCGTTCCTGGAAAAAAGGGCGCCGAAGTTTGTCGGGCGCTGATCCTATTTTTAATAACCTGCAATCAACGCGTGAGGAACAGACGATGGAAAACATGGCAAATAAGGTGGCGCGAATCCCGAATCTGGTGGACTGGTCCACCGGCGAGGTCCGATTGATGAGCGCAAAATGCAATTCCTGCGGAACCTACTTTTTTCCCAAGGAACATTATCAACATCGCCCCGGATGCTCCAGAGAAGGGGTTGAAGAGGTTCTGCTCCCCAAAAAAGGCAAGCTGGCGAGTTACACCATTCAGCATTATCCTTGTCCCCCGCCGTTTAAAACAGAGAAAAAGATCACGCCCTACGGAATCGGCCTGGTCGAGTTTACAGACGAAAACATTCAGGTGGCCGGGATCATCACCGATACCGATCTGAAATCTCTTAAAATCGGCATGGAGATGGAAACCACCACCCTTCCGATGTATACCAATGAGGAAAAACAGGAAGTGGTGACCTGGGCCTTTCGCGCCGTTCAATAACCGATGTTGGGACAATCATAAGAAGGGATCGCTATCATGAGAGATGTATATATTGTCGGAACCGGAATCCACCCCTGGACGGGGTTTTCTGAGCAGGTATTCGCCGATTTCGCGGCGGTGGCCGTTGAGGGGGCGCTGAAAGACGCCGGGGTCGAATGGCAGAAGATTCAGGCCATCATGGCGGGCATTTTTATCTACGGCGGCAACGCCGGCCACCTTTCCGGCCAGTATCTGGAAAGCATTTTCGGCGAAACCGGTGTGCCGGTGGTCAACGTCTACAATGCCTGCGCCACCGGGTCCGCCGCCATTCGCATGGCCTTCAACAGTGTCGCCGCCGGCGAAACCGATACCGCCCTGGCATTCGGGGCCGATGTATCACCCAAAGGATTTCTGACCGCCAAATCGGACAATGCGGTTCAGGACCGGGATGTGATTCGATGGAAAATGGGGGGAATGCCGAACCCGATCTACTGGGCCCTGGAGTGCCGAAAACGGATGGAGAAATACGACACCACCGAAGAGGACCTGGCGCTGGTCAAAGTCCTGATGAGCGAATACGGCTCCAAGAATCCCGACGCCCGGTTCAAAAAGCCATACAGCCTGGAAGAGGTCATGAACTCGGTCTACGTCTGTGATCCGCTGAGGCTGTTTGAGATCTGCCCGGTGAGTACCGGCGCCGCGGCCGTGATCATTACCGCCGATCCGGAATTGATCAAAAAAGCCGACAAGCCGGTGAAGATCAACGCCACCACCATGGGCAGCGCCATATACGGGGACCCGACCATCCGCATTTCCGCCCTGTCCTGCCCGGCGACCCCGGAAGCCCCCATGCTGAGCGAAAGCTACTCGGCCTCCCGGCAGGCCTATGAAAAATCGGGCATCGGTCCCGAGGACATCGATGTGCTGGAACTGCCCGACAACAGCTCCTGGCACTATCTGGTGTATCTGGAAACCTGCGGGTTCTGCAAAGAGGGCGAAGCCGACAAGATGCTTCGGGACGGCGAGACCAAGATCGGCGGCAAACTCCCGGTCAACCCCAGCGGCGGGTTTTCATCCCACGGCGAGGCGCTCTCCGCCCAGGCGATCTGGCAGGTGATCGAGTGCGCCAATCAGCTCAGAGGCAGAGGCGGCGAACGCCAGGTGGAAGGGGCCAAGGTAGCCATGGCCCAGACCTATGGGTTGATGGGGAATAGCGGTACGACGATTATGAGTATTTAAGAAAATCAATCGTTTCTGAACTGTTATTTTGGTGATTCTCGTGATTAAAGTGATAGGCGGCGTCTTGAATCATTTTGATCACGAGAATCAAAAGAATCACAGCTCAAAACGCCAAATCCATCTACCCGGAAACGACCGGTATATAACCGTCCATCTTCAAGTTTTCTTGCCTTTTTAGGTTCTCTGTTTTCATCAAGACACAATCCGGTGCGACGCAGAAATTCCATGAAAAAAGGATTGACAAATTCACCGATCCCTATTAAATGAATACCAGTAATTTTGTCGACTGATCGCTCGCTCAGAAAATGTAAAGGCGCGGATGGAGATATCGGTGGGCGAAAGCCAGGTGTTGGGCTAAAACAGCAATATCAAAGGGATACGCTGTTTCCAGATATATCGGCTGAGGCTTGAATTCTTCTGCATGCGGCATGTGCGGGAGCGGGAAAACAATCAACACGGGAAGAGGAACTATGTCATTGGAAAGTTTTTATCGGGAAGCGATGGCCCTGAACGCCATCCAGGACATGGAAGAAAGAAAAACCAAGGCGAAGGCTTTTTTTGAAAAACTGAACACCACGCAGTTGCCGGATAAGTTCAACTGGGCCGCGGAAATCTTTGAAGGATTGCATGTCCAGGAACGGGGGGACCAACCGGCCCTGATCTGGACCGATCTGGATACGGACGCCGAGCGGCAGTTCACCTACAAAGAGATGGCGGCAAACGGAAATAAGTTTCTGAATTTTATTAGACATCGGGGTGTTGAAAAGGGCGACAACCTGTATATGCTGACCCCGATCGTTCCGGAAACCTGGTTTGCTTCTTTTGCCGGTCTCAAGGGCGGTCTGGTATCGGTGCCCACCGCCACCAGCATGACGGAAAGAGAGATCCAGTTCCGCTTTGAATCCTACAAACCCGATGTCATCATCTCCTATGAAGCCCTGACCGATCTGGTGGACGATGCCCTCAAAACCGTCGGCTGCACCCCCAAAGCCAAGATCGTGTTGGGCAAAAAAGACGGCTGGGTCTCTTATGAAGAGCTCGAAGGCGAATCCCCCGAGGCGGTTCCCGCGGAAGTGGGCAAGGATGACGTCCTGTTCTGCTTTTTCACCTCCGGCACCACCGGGCTTCCCAAACGGGTGGGCCACAGCGCCACCTCTTATCCGGTCGGTCATCTCTCCACTGCCGTCATTCAGGGGCTGGAGCCCGGGAAGGTGCATCACAACCTGAGCGCCCCCGGATGGGCCAAGTGGGCCTGGTCCAGCTTTTTTGCGCCTCTCAATGTAGGGGCCACCGCCACCGGTTTCGCCTTTACGGCACTGGATGCTGAAAAATATATCGCCACGATCGCCAAGTTCAAGGTCAGCTCTTTCTGTGCCCCGCCCACCGCCTGGCGGGCCTTTGTGGGGCTGGATCTGACCCAATACGATTTCAGCGCCATGAGCTATTCCCTGAGCGCCGGCGAACCCTTGAACCCGGAAGTGATTCAGCAGTGGAAAAAGGCCACCGGCACTGAAATCCGGGATTTTTACGGCCAGACCGAATCCACCGCCATGATCGGCAATCCGCCCTGGATGGAAGGCAAGATGCGGTTCGGCTCCTTCGGGTATCCGTCTCCCATGTACGACATTATCCTGACCGACGACGAGGGCAACGAGATCACCACCCCCGACGAACCCGGCCACATCGTCGTGCGGCTGAGCAACTGGCGGGCACTGGGCCTGTTCCAGGAGTATATCGATGATCCCGAAAAAACCAAAGGCGCCTTCCAGAACAACCTGTACTTCACCGGAGACAAGGCCTCTTTCGACGAAGACGGCTACTGGTGGTTCGTCGGCCGGTCCGACGACGTCATCAAATCCTCCGACTACCGGGTGGGCCCCTTCGAGGTGGAAAGCGCTCTGGTGGAGCATCCCGCCGTCATGGAAGCGGCTGTCGTGGGAAGCCCCGATCCCAAGCGGTATCAGCTGGTAAAGGCCTATGTGATTCTCTCAAAAGGGTATCAACCTTCCAAAGATTTGGCCCTGGATCTGTTCAAGCATACCATCGACGTGCTGGCCAAATTCAAGATTCCGAGAATCATCGAGTTCGTGGATGAACTGCCCAAGACGATCAGCGGTAAAATTCGACGGGTGGAATTGAGGGAAACCGAAGAGAGTAAAAAGAAGGACGAAGCCGCTTCGGCCAATGAATACTACTACCATCAGTTCCCGGAACTGAGTTCTAAAAATAAGTAATCCCTTTTCTTTCCGAACCGATCCGGAACCGGAGAAGTGCAGCCTTTGCCGCACC
>JAABSQ010000251.1 GCA_011390315.1 Desulfobacteraceae bacterium | reverse complement strand
GTCCGGGATGCGGCCTGATGTGAACGCCGGCAGATCCTTTTCTTCTGCCGGCGTTTTCAGTTTTTCATATGGGAAAAGTAGATGAGATTCAGAATTTCGAGGATAACACCGAGAATTGAATAAGCATACTGCCCACCCTCACTCTTTTGGAGAAGGTTGGGGTGCAAAAATTCTTCCTGAGGCGCCGAAATCGCATTCAGGCCCGCCCCGGGTTGCAATCGGGGCGAGGCGGCAGTTGAATTCTATTTTTTCTTCTCTCCCTCTTGATAATCCAAAATAATCGCATCCCGGTCCTCTTCTTTGGATGTCGATTCCTCTTCCGCCGGTTTGACTCCCCCTTTTTCGGCTGTGGCGAGATTCTCGTCCGGGCTCATGACATCTTCGACCTCGGGCTGGGGATTGGTCAGATCGACTGCCTCCGGCGGTTCCAACTCCTCGGGAATGGAGCTGAAAGGGAAGGGTTCTTTGTTTTCGCTCAGGCTCAGGTATCTCAGGATCTTATAGACGTAGACGGCCAGTTTGTGCGACAGGGATTTGACCGAGTCCACAGGCTTGACGAAAAGAAACAGACTCAGGAACTGCACTATGGTCAGCACCAGAATCGAAAAGACCAGAATCACCAGCACGACGATGAAAAACAGGGTGAAGATGAACCGAACGCCAACATTCTTTCGGGCCAGAAAAAACCGCATGATCGATTTTAGAACGGTCAACAGCCAATTGATGATTTTGTTCATGTAAGTCTCCTTAATTTATCGAGTTTTACCAATCTCCATTTCGAATCGGGATAGCAGAAAAACCCCGCAAGGTCAATAATCAACCTTGGGTCGCATCCATTTTTGGAAATCGGCCAGTTCCCCGCGGGCTTGCTCGAGAGGAATCAATTCCGCAACCTGATCCGGAGAAATATCCAGATATCTGAAAATTTTTTCCTCCAGTTCCTCGGCCCGTTTCCAGGTTTCTTGAATGCGGGCCCGGTATTCCGAGGTGGCGCCGTACCGCTCCAGAATGTACCCGAGGCGGTCGGTCATCAGCGCCACCTGATCATGCAGGACCCGTTTGTCCGCATAATTGACCACCTCCGCTTCTGTGGGCGTACCGTTTTCGGTGCTGACATCCAATCGAACGTGCTGACGGACCAGGTCGGCCACTTCGGGGTATCCTTCACGGATCAACACCTCCGCACCGGTTTCGGTGTGCATCTCTCCGGTTTTAATGGAGCGGGTTTTGGTGATGTCGTGGAGCAGGGCCCCCGCCCGAATCAGGTCCCGGTTCAATGGAATATCATGGGCGTGAAGCCGATCGGTCAGCAAAAGCGCCACCCGGCAGACCAGCAGGGAATGGGCCACGATATGCTCCATCATACCCATATCCTGGATCAGCCGATAGCACTCTTTTCTGGATGGAATATTCATGTCCGGCTAATTGGTCAGACTCTGGATGGGCGCCGGAATTCGGCCGCCGTGTCGAATAAAGGGGTTGGCCCCCCGGGCGTTGTTGACCGGCATAATCACCGATTCGCCGAGCAGCCCTCCGAAAAAAGCCCGGTCCCCGGCTTTTTTTCCCGGCACCGGAATCAATCGGGTGGCGGTGGTCTTTCGGTTGATCACGCCGATGGCCATTTCATCGGCGATAATGGCCGCCACCGTGTCTTCGGTGGTGTCGCCGGGGATGGCCACCATGTCAAGCCCCACGGAACAGACGCTGGTGATGGCCTCCAGTTTTTCCAGAGAGAGATGACCCTCTTCCGCGGCCCGGGAAATATTGAGATCTTCGCTGACCGGAATAAAGGCGCCGCTCATGCCCCCGACCGAAGAACTGGCAAAAGCCCCGCCCTTTTTGACCGCGTCGTTGATCAGGGCCAGGGCTGCGGTGGTGCCGGGCACCCCGATGGCCAGAAGTCCCAAACTCTGGAAAATTTCTCCCACACTGTCGCCTATATTGGGGGTGGGCGCCAGGGAGAGGTCCACCGCCCCGAACTGAATGCCCAACCGGTCGGCCACCTCCCCGCCGATGAGTTCCCCCACCCGGGTCACCTTGTATGCGGTGCGTTTGATCAGTTCGGAAATCTGGCCCAGTTTCAGGTCGGGCTGGGCTTCCAGGGCCCGGTCCACAGCCCGCTTCACCACCCCCGGACCGCTGACCCCGACGTTGATGACCGCATCGGCCTCGCCGATGCCCAGGTAGGCGCCGGCCATGAAGGGGATATCCTGAGGGATGTTGGCGAAGACGCAGAGTTTGGCGCAGGCCAAGCCGTCGCGGTCGGCCGACAGCGCGGCCGCCTGTTTGATGGTCCGGCCCATCAGCAGCACCGCATCCATGTTGATTCCGGCTTTTGAGGAGGCGACATTGACCGAAGCGCAGACCCGGTCGGTTTCACTCAGGGCCCGGGGAATCGCCTCGATAAGCGCCCGATCCCCCCGGGCGATGCCTTTTTCCACCAGGGCCGAAAAGCCGCCCACGAAATCGATGTTCACCTCCCGGGCGATTTCGTTGAGGGTTTTGGCCACTTCCACCATCTGGTCCGCGGAAAAAGGGGCCGCAGCCACGGCGATCGGGCTGATCGAGATGCGCTTGTTGACTACCGGAATGCCGTATTTGTCTCCGACCTCGTTGCAGGTCGGCACCAGATTTCGGGCCAGGCCGGTGATTTTTTCACGAATGTTCTTTTTAAAAATTTCCGGATCATGGCTGGCGCAGTCGAGCAGGTTGATGCCCAGGGTAACGGCTCGAACATCGAGATGCTCATTTTTAAGCATTTCAATGGTGGAAATGATTTCGCGTTGGGTCAGCATAAGGTAATTGAGCTTTCTCTTTCTATAGGTTGAGTGAAATATCGGTACGCCTCAAAACGTTCGGTGCGCCGCTTCAATCGGTATCCGGCAAAGCGGGACGGACCTTGATGATCCGCTCCTTTTTGATCTGTACGGCCCCCGGTTTGGCGCCCCGGGGTTTGGTGACGTGCCGTGCCAGGGTGCAGACCACCGGGGTGACGCCGGCATTTCTGGCCTTGCTGTGATAGGCTGCGATGGCCGCCGCCTGCTGAAGGACTTCCTTGTCCGGTTCGGCGTCGGACCGGTCCCGCAGTACCACATGACTGCCCGGGACCCCTCTGACGTGAAACCACCAGTCATCGGGGCGGGCCAGCCTGAGGCTCAGGTAGTCGTTGTCGGCATCGCTTTTTCCCGCCAGAACCGTCCAGCCGCCGGGCAGCCGATACTCATAGACCCGGATTCCCTCCATGGTTTTGGCTTGGGGAGGCGTATTCATGGCTTGCTTATCTCTTCAGCTATGTCACCAGCCAGATGGCCCGGTCGGTGGTTCGGCTGAAAATATAATTAGAGATACTGCCCATGAAAAAGGCTTTGTTGACGCCCCGTCTGCCTAAGACGATAGTGCCGTAGCCGCCTTTTTGGGCTTCCTCCATGATGGTCTTGCCCACCCTGCCCATGGTTTTTTTGATCTTCTTGACCTCGATCCGATCCTCGGGGATGCCGGCCTTTTGAAAGCGTCTGTAGGTATGCGTCATGAAGCTTTCGATGCATTTTTTATCCCCCTGGGAGATGATGTAGTCCACTTCGCCGTCGGGATCCTGGAAATCGATGGGACAGTAATCCTTCATTTTGGAAATCACATGAACCAGCGTGATTTCCACATTCGGGCTGCCGCCGGTGATGAAGCTGACATGATCCACGGCCCGCAGGGCGCTTTCGGAGCCGTCCACAGCCACCAGAATCTTTTCGGATTCCACATGGCCGTCCACCACCCAGAGCGGAATCACCCGGGAGTGTTCCACCAGTTTGGCGGTGATGCTGCCCATGAAGACCTCCTGTATCCGGGAAAATCCCCTACGTCCGGCGACCAGGGCATCATACCTGCCTTTCTGGGCATGTTCGATAATGTCCTTGTCCAACCCCAGTTTTCGGGTTTCGGTCTTGGTTTCGATCCGCCCGGCGTCGATTCCCATACCGACCATGTCGGCTTTTAACTCCTGCAGCATCTCCTCGGAATTTCGGGCATTCTCTTTTTTGATTTCCACCAAGTTCGATTGCGCCTTCATGTTGGTTTTGGCTTCATCCACCAGGAACCCGGAAATCGCCGGCTGAATGTGAAACAGGGTGAATGTCAGCTCTTTGATGAACGAGGACATATTGACGCAATAGCGAACGGCGTTCTTGGAATTGGTGGAATCATCCACCGCCAGAAGTATTTTCTTTTCGATATTGCCCATATTTCAGTCCTTTCGGGTGTTCCATATTTTCGGCGCCTTGGTTACAGAAGCCCCCTGAAGCGAATGAACATGTATAATACGGTCCATGATCCGATCGTCACCTTGAAGGCGATCAGAAAGTTCAAAAAGGGGGTGGCTCCGCCGCTCAGCAGTGATCCGTAATATCCCCGGGGAAATTCGACGCCCGCCAGGATCGGAACGGAAAGGCCCAGAAGCAGAAGCACCGAGCACTTTTCCCAAAGTGAGGCATGCCATTTTTCATGTCGTTCGCGAGACCGCCAGTGTTCAGAGGTGACCGCCACCAGCCCGATACAGGTGCCCCCCGCCACTCCGGCGGCAAACCCGCCGCCCGGAGCCAGATGCCCTCGAATGGCAAGTTCGAGAGCGACCAGTCCGGCAATCATGGCCCCGATTCGAGCCAGAATCACGATTGTGTCGTGAGAGGCGTGATAGATCGTCATCACTTCCGGCTGTCGGGGCAGGTAATGCTGAACCCCGAGAACCGCGACCGTAAACACGAACACCTCGAAAATGGTATCATAGATTCGAAAATGGAACAATATACCGGTTACGGAATTCGGAATGCCGGTAATCCCCATCACCATCATCGCCCGGTCGGGGACCGGATCGGCGAGTTCGAGCGTCCACTGGCTCAGCCAGGCGAAAATAATCACGGTGGCCGAGATATATAAGATTCTCATTTTTTTCAACCCTTTTCCCGGCCCGCCGATTTTACGACATCGATTCGGCCGTCGGAGAAACACGATTGAAACAGCCGGGTCAGAGACCGGTCGTGTTGAGCCAACCGAAGAACATAGGGCGGTGAAGTCGATTCTCCGTCGGTATTCTCTTTCTCGTGATCGGATTCGGAAGGCCCGAACACGGCGTGAATGTGGCCCCGGCGAAGGGCCTGGTTCATAGTCGACTTGTCGGTGAACCGGACGATTTCGAGTTCCAGGTAATGAGAATGGCAGCAGCGGCGGATCGGTTCGAACAAGGGGTCGCACGCCGATCCATTCGGTACGGGGAGCGATTCGTGGGTCTCCAGCCATCCGATCTGGACCACCATAGAGGAGCGGACCGCGATAAGGTAGAGAAGAACGGTCAGCAGGGTACCCATCAAGGCCTCGGTCAAAGCCACATCCGGGGCCCCCATAGCGGCATAGATGAGCGCTGCCACCGTTCCCATTATTCCCCGGGAGATCAGCGCATAAAAAGGGCGCTTCTGAATCACGGTAACCAGCGCGGTGAGGGGAAGAAGGGCGACCAGCCCGATCATCAGGACCGGATTCACGGCTGCCTCCGGGATCCGGCGCCACGGGCTATCACGAAACCGAAGCTGGTTCCCCAGAATATGACCGAAATCAGTGCCAGGGTCAAGGCGGCCCAGTTTTCAGGAGAACGAATGAGCAACCCGACAATGATCAGCGCCGAACCGAGGGAATCGGAAACCCCCAGAACATGTATCTTCCACAACAGCGTTTTTCTGCCCGGCAGCCAGAGGGTTCCCCAGATCCAGAAAAAAAGGCCGAGACCGAGAAAGACGAGGGAAACGGTCAATCGCAATGGATTTCCAGACGTTCAAAGAGGTAAGCCAGGAACATAAGGCCGGCGTTTCCCATGCTGAGGGTGATGAGGCCCACCAGAGCGATAAAGCCGTCCGCTTTGATCACCGCCAGCGCCAGCATCAATACCCCGCTCTTGGCGGATACGCTGGCGAAGGCCATCATTTTTTCCCATATGGTTCCCGATCGCAAGAAATCGAGAATCGGAAGGGCCAGCGCCGCTGTCATTCCGGCGATAATCCAATTCATGTTCCGACTTTCCTTTTCAGTGAATGCACCCGGACCCGTCCCTTTCCGTGTTGATCGGTATCGATGACCAGGGTTCGAGGCGTAAGGGTGATGATAAAGATTTGTTCAAAGCTGGTCCAGGGATCCATATCTCCCGGTTCCCATTCGGTTGTTTCCCGACGGTGAGGAAGGATCATCATTTTAAGGGCCTGCCCATAGGCCGATGGAATCATTGCCAGCACCTTGACGCCCATGAGAAGGTACCGACGAAGGCTCACCCGGTGTTTCGGGAGACGGGCCGCGGCCGCAGCCCCCGCCGCTCCGATCAGGATATTGTCCGGAGTGAAATCCCCCGTCATCAGAAGCCAGAAGCCGAGACTGAGAAAGGCCGCTCCGGTCATGGCCGGACTCCGAGGATCATCAACGCCAGCAATACGACGCAGGTCATGCCGATGATATCCTCCAGCCGCTCCCAGCGGTTCGGCAACCGTATCCGGGCCAGGCGGCGAACCCCTGCATAATGAACTCCGCAGCCGGCCGCCGTGATTCCGATGGCTTCCAGCCATTGGGGACGAAGATAGGGTCCGGCCGCAACCCCGGTGATCAATAGAAAACCGGTAAGCAGCAATGCCGAATCCCTGGCGAATCCGTCGGGAAGCGGCTCAAAAACCGGTTTCAGAAAAATCAGGCGCGAGAGAACAGCGGCAGTTCCCACGGCGGCGGCGGCCATAAAGGGGCGCTGCCATGACAAGATTTGCTCGAAAGCCGCGACCTTGGCGCTGAAGCCTCCGAAGAGCGGCATCCCGCAAATGGAAAGGGCCGCAAGAAGCATCGCGGACCAGACCTGCCATTGAACTCCCGAGGATTGAAGCCGGTTCAGATCGCGGCTGGAGAGGCCGCTGACGGCCAAAAAGAGAGATGATTTCGCTACCCCGTGGGCAAAGGCGAAAAAGGCGCCGACCGGCGGGGCGGCCAGTATGAATCCGACCTGAGACAACGTCGAGCATGCCAGCAACCGCTTGACATCTTTTTGAAACAGGGCCAAACCGATTCCCATTAAGGCGCTCCCGACGCCCATAAGCCGAACCATGTGATCGAGGCTTTCGGAAAGCGCGGCAAACCGCAACAGGGGCAGCACCCCGATTTTGACCACCACCCCGGACAACAGCGCCGACACCGGGGCTTCGGCCTCGCTGTGGGCCAACGGCAGCCAGAACCCGGGAATAAAGACGCCCCCCTTCACCAGCAGCCCTCCCATGATCAATGCCGCCGCCGCCGGATGGGCGCGGCTCAGTTCCTGCATGGCGAACGAACCGGTGGTTTCGTAAACCATGATCGTACCGATCAGATAAAAGACCATGCCGATATTGCTGATGAAGATATACCGAAGCCCGTTCCAGATATGACGATCCTCCAAGGGATGAATCACCAGGACGAAGGCAATGATGGTGGTCAGTTCGATTACCACGTAAAGATTGAACAGGTCGTAGCTCAGAAAGCATGCATTCAGCCCGCCGTGGAGCATGAG
Source organism: Desulfobacteraceae bacterium (assembly GCA_011390315.1). Taxonomy (GTDB): domain Bacteria; phylum Desulfobacterota; class Desulfobacteria; order Desulfobacterales; family Desulfococcaceae; genus JAABSQ01. The sequence goes on along the minus strand of JAABSQ010000251.1, from coordinate 7,241 downwards.
AACCAGGGTATGGAAGAAAGGGGGATAGGATTTGGGACGAAGATAGAGCATCACTCCGAGAGAAACCGCCGCATTGGTAAGCAGAAGGTAAGCGGCGGCGGAATCCGCCAGCAGGGTCACCCCGATGGTATCGAGCAGGCGCAGCTGAAAGCTCTGTCGGGTATAGATCATCCAGATGGACCAGCCGGCGGTTCCCCCGTAAACCGCGGCCGGAACGACTGCGACAAGACGGGGAAGCAGGATACAGAAAATGGAAAGCCCCAGAGGGCCTAAAACAAGGCTCAATACCGGGATCATCGGTCGAAATGGCTTTCGATTTCTTTGGCATTCAATGTGGGAAATCGTTTTGCAATGGTGGTGGCGCAGACCAGCAAAACGGCAAGTACGGAAAACCCGATGACGATAGCCGTCAGAACGACCGCCTGGGGGAGCGGATCGGCATAGGTGTCGGGCGGGTTCGGAATGACGGTGGGGGTTCGGGCGCCGGTGCGGGAGGCGGCCAGAACAAAGAGGCTGATGATCCCGGTGCTCATGACATCCATGGCCAGGATTTTGAGCAGCAGGTTGGGCTTGAGAAGCACTCCGAGAAGTCCGATTAAAATTGTTGCCAGAATTAAGGTCTTGATCATTTTTTTCCTTAACGGTAAATTAACCGGATAACAATTTGATCCGCTACGTTAGGAAAAATATATAAGGAAAGATTGGGAGGGTGTCAATTCTATAAACGAAAAGAACACCGGGTCACCGATTTTTTCATGATTCATTTTCAAGTATCCGAGATAATTTTAAAGTATCGAGGCCGCAGATAGGGCTGTAATCATTAAACAGAGGTATCGGCATGCTGAACGAAAATAGCGGTGGGAAGGCGACGGAAGAAAAGAGTCAAATTACTCAATCTACCGATTGGGTATGTGCGATAGAGACAAGAGACCCGTTGATGTGTCTGCTGCATAATATCATCCGATGGGTGACCAAGTGCCTCGCCTTGCTGATGGTCCTGGTGATCTTGTGGGGCGTTGGAGACGTGGTCTGGGTGCTCTATTTGAAGCTGATGGAACCGCCTGTATTCTTACTGCAAATCGGAGACCTCCTGGCCACCTTCGGGGCTTTTATGGCGGTTCTGATCGCCATCGAAATCTTTCACAACATCACCCTGTTTTTGAGAGATGATGTTATTCACGTCAATGTCGTCATCGCTACGGCGCTCATGGCCATCGCCCGAAAGGTGATCATATTCGATTTCAAGGTTCTGGACGCTGAATATATCTGGGCCAGCGGCGGGGTGATTCTGGCTCTCGGCATCACCTATTGGCTGCTGGTTAGGCAAAGATAAAAACCCATGCCTAAAGATCATCATCAGGGGTGACCCATACGATATGATTCTTGTTGATGATAAATACATCGCTTCGGCCCTGCGCCGTCACTTCATACAGGGTGATGAAGGGATTCTTCCCCTTGAGGAAGAAATCGCTCAGGCGGTCCATACTTTCGGTTTCACTGTTTAAATTGAGGGTTCCCCTGAATGTGGACCCGTCTGTGGTTTTCAACCGCACATATTGGCTTTTCGTTTCAACCTTTTTCATATTCGCCCGCTTCCCGTCTCTATATTCGATTGATGGCTTCGAAGATGTGCCGATGCTGTATGCTGATCTCCAGCCCCAATTCTTCAGCTTTTTTCCTCAGGGCGACATCCAGGTCCTGCTTGTTTGTATCCAGCGGCACATCCACCTCATAGATCATGATATTCCGAGAAGGGTCATCTCCGCCCTTGAAGACCGCCTGCAGATTGGTGACGTTGACGTTGAAGCTCGCGATCACGGCGGTTATCGACGCCACCAGCCCCTTCCGGTCGGGACCCCGGGTGGTGATCACAAAGGGCTGGCTGGAAACCGCCGCAACCGGTTTGCCCGGTTTTAACGGGTCGACATAGGCCTTCAGCCCCATATCCGCCACCTGGTTCCGGAAATATTCCTGGAGGGATTCCGTCTGATTGTTCGAGGGGAAGGCGGCGATGAAGAGGCCGGAAAACTCCGACTGCACGATGGTCTGGCTGACGTTTTCGATATTGCCGTCCTTTTCGAAAATCGCCGCGGTCACCCGCGCAATAATGCCCGGCCGGTCCTGGCCCAGTACGGAAATAACTACCTTGTTCATGGATGGATCCTTTCGGTGAAAACCTTCATAAAAATCAGCAGCCAGAGTACAGAATAGAGCGTTTCACCGAGCGGACGGACGGGGTTCCGGTGAGGACCATGGCGGAGATCAGTTCCGACCTGATTTTATCGATGTAGGCGGCGACCCCGTCCAGAAGGCCGCCCACCGCAGCCACCGCAAAGGGGCGGCCGATCATGACCGCATCCGCGCCCAGGGCCAGCATCTTCAGAACATCCCCGCCGGTGCGCACCCCCCCGTCCGCCAGGATGGTGATCCGGCCTTTGACGGCCTCGGCCACCGCCGGAAGCACCTCCGCCGCGCCGGGGGTGTGGTCCAGAACCCGACCCCCATGGTTGGAGACCACGATGGCATGAGCCCCTGCCTCTACGGCCGTTTCGGCCTCGTCCGGGGTCATGATGCCCTTGAGAATGAACTTCATGCCGGAGCGCTGAATGATCTCCTTCAGTTTCTCCGGCGGTTTGGGAGTGACCGGACGGCCCATCAGCTTGAGGGTGATAAGCCCGGCCGCATCCACATCCATGCCCGCGATGTCGGTACCGGCGGCGGCGGCTTTTTCCAGTTTTTCATTGAATTCCGCATCCTCCCAGGGTTTGATGAACGGGATTCCGTGACCGCCCAGCTTTCGGACCGCCTCATACCCGGCGGCATGGATGAACTCCGGTACGCCGTCGCCCACGCAGCCGAGGATTCCTTTTTCTTTGCATCCGCCCAGAACCGATTCGATATACTCTTCTTCGGAGATCCGCCCGCCCATGTTGAAGGCGACGCCGCCGATGGGGGCGGCCAGAACCGGAATGTCCAGCGTTTTTCCGAGGAACTCCGTTCGGGTCTCGGGTTCGACCGTTCCGTGAAGCAGCCTCATATTGAACCGGTAATCGGCCAGGGACCTGATATTGGCCCGAAACGCGGCGCCGGTGCCCAATCCGCCCATGCCGGGCACCTCTCCGGCGCAGGCCCTTCCGTCACAAACCGGGCACACCCGGCAGTACCCCTTCATCCGTTCTCTGGCGGTGTTTCGAATCTCTTCCATTTTCAAAATAACTCCTGATGATTACAGCTTGAATTAAGGATAACCTTCATGGTATAATTTGGTTTTGCACCATGACGAACTTCGGTTTGGCCTCAAATGGGTTGGGGCCTGAGAGCCGTCCAAGGCAAACCGCTTCTGTATATGCCACAGCTTTTAAAGGAAAAAAAATCAAATGGCAAGTATTGCATCTTTGTTAAAGGAACACAAGACCGCATTTATCATCATCGGGGTGGTGCTTTTTTTGCTCGAGTTGGAGATTTTTGCGATCGCCGCCATGAAATCCGGCCGAAAATCCTATCTTCAGGTCCTCGACAATCAGGGCAATGTCATCCATGAGACAGACGGAAAAAGCCTGAGCGATTTTAACAAATATTATTTTGAAAAAACCTTCGGTCCCCTCGAAGATTATCAGAAGCGGCTCGAGGTGAAGGAGATTCCGTTTCCTTTTCGGGCATGGTTCACCGCCGCCGTCGGCATTCCGATCGGTGTGATTCTGCTCTTTGCTTTTGTGGTGAAGGCTTATGTCAGCCTGTTTTACGGCGAGGAAGACAAAACAGGTCCTCCGGCCGGCAAATCAAAGATGGACCATCACTTGAGTGAGTTCGAAAAGATTGTCCACACCGTCAACAGTTTCAATATCTTTACGATCGGGTTTCTGATCCTGCTCGGGGTATTCATGTACTGGGTGCTGCCCAATATGGTCGCCTATATCGGGCGGGTGAGCGTGGATACCCTGGTCCGGTTCAAGTGGGTGGTCATCGCCGCCGCCGGCGTGGTGGTGGGGCTGTTTGCCTGGATCATCTATCTGCGGTATCTTCTGGCCAAGCGGAGCATCGACAACCAGGCCGAACTGGAGCGGGCCCGGCTCGAACTCGAATTCGGCCAGGGCGGCGCCGCGCCCATGCAACTGGAATATCAACAGAACGGGGCGGATGCTCCCCCCGATGCTCCCCCGGATGCTCCCATGGTGGCGTGGAATGAGAAGTCGGAAGCCGAAGCCCCCGCTCCGGAGGGCAACGCCCCGACCGAAGACGCGGAGTCGCCGGTAGACGAGGTTATAGAGGAAGGGGAGGAGACCCGTTCACCGGAACAGGTCAATGAACAATCGGCCTGAATGAATCCATGCAGGTTGTCGCCACCCACCGAAATACCGATTTCGACGCCCTGGCCTCCCTGATCGCGGCTACCCTGATCTTTCCGGAAGCGGTTCCGGTGATTCCCCGCAGCGTGAATCCCAATGTCAGGGCGTTTTTGTCCATCCACAAAGACATCTTCAAGGTCCGAACCCCGGATCAGATCGACCCGGACCGGATCACCCGCCTGATCGTGGTCGACGTCAATCAATGGGACAGACTGGGACGGTTCTCCGCTTTGAAGCACCGGAACGAGGTGGAGGTTTTTTTGTGGGATCACCATCCCGACAAGGGAGACATTCGGGCCGATCAGGTCTGCCACGAACCCATGGGCGCCAATATCACCCTCATGATTCGGGAGCTGAAAAAGCGGCGCATTCGGCTCTCCCCCATTCAGGCCACCCTCTTTCTGACCGGCCTTCACGAAGATACCGGCAACCTGATGTTCCCCTCCACACGACCCGAAGACGCCCGGGCCGCCGCCTACCTGATGGAGCAGGAGGCCGACCTGAACGTGCTCGGTTCGCTGCTTCGGCCGGCCTACGGTGAAAAGCAGAAGAACGTGCTGCACGAAATGCTTCAATCGGAAAAGCGGACCAGAATCCGCGGGTATACGGTCAGCTTCAACAAGGTCAATATCGAAGGCCATGTGGGAAGCCTGTCGGTGGTGGTCCACATGTGCCGGGACATCCTCAATGTGGATGCGGTCTTCGGCATCTTCACCGGCCGGAAGCGCGGCAAATCGATCGTCATCGGCCGAAGCAACGTGGAGGGGCTCAATATCGGCGACATCATGCGGGGGCTGGGCGGCGGCGGTCATCCCGGGGCCGGGTCGGCCATGATCGAATTCGCCAACCCCGATACGGTGGAGGAGATGATCACCCGACTGATCCTCGGCAACCAGCAGGCCTCGGTTCAGGTGAGTGATCTGATGTCGTTTCCGGTGCTCACCGTCACCTCCGATACGCCCATGGAGGATGTTCGGCGCCTGCTGCGCGAGAAAAGCTATTCCGGGGTTCCGGTGGTCACTGACGGCCATCTGGCGGGGGTGATATCCCGCCGTGATTTTCAGAAAGTCAAAAAGAATTCCGGATGGAAAGCCCCGGTCAAAGCCTTCATGATTCCCCAGGTGACCACCATCGAGCCGGGCCAAAGCCCCATGCAGGCCGCCCGGCTGATGGCCAAACACGACATCGGCCGCCTCCCCGTGGTCCAAGACGGAGAACTCATCGGCATCGTCTCCCGAGCCGACGTCATGCGCTATTTTTATGATCTGCTGCCGGAGGAATAGGCGGATAGGGCAACCACGGGGGGTTGCCCCTACAATCGGTGGCCGCCCGCATTCGTTTCGTTCCGTCCCGTAGGGGCAGGCCCCCGTGCCTGCCCTTTTCGCGTCGCACGGTTTTTGCATAAAAAACCTGTCTGCGCTTGTTCTCCCGCTCGACGGATCGTTTTGTCGGCGGATTTATTAAAATAATTTCATTTGGATAACTCCCTGAGCCGCCTCGGACCGGTTCGGTTCGGCGGCCGATTTTCGTTAAAAATTGACAAGATTTGTTTCCTGTGTTTTAGCCCATGAATATCCTGATGATGAAATTTCTTATCGAAACCCACGGCATGTCCGTCCAATATAGTGAAAACCGGCGGGGCTTTCCCGCCCAAGCGGAGGAGATCAGACCATGAGGATTTGTAAAGCATTTACGGCTGTTCCGGTGCTGATGCTGGCGCTGTTTGTCGCCATGGCTCAGGCCGACGACCGGGCCATCAAACGCAGGACCGATGCGGCGGACGGCCCGGAAAAGCGGTACGCCCTGATCATCGGCAACGGCGACTATTCGGTGGGTCGGCTCAAAAAGATTCTGGTGCGGGATGTTTATCTGGCGCGGAGTTCTGGATATGATGAATCGAAGCCGGGGGACGGGTGGCTGACGGTGAAGGCCAATGTGCCGGGGGCCGAGGTCTGGGTGAATGACAGCAAGTATGGAAAAGCCCCGCTGACGCTCAAAATGGTGGAAAATGTGGAGTACCGGATCAGGGTGACGGCGGTGGGGTATGAGCCGTATACCAAACGGGTGGTGATGAAACCGGATGAAGACCGGAAAGTGAATGCGCTGCTGGAGGGGGTAACCAACTCGCTGGGGATGGCGTTTGTCTGGATCGAGCCTGGGTCTTTTATGATGGGGAGTCCGGAGGATGAACCGGGGCGGAATGATGACGAGACACAGCACTGGGTGACGTTGACAAAGGGGTTTTACATGGGCACGACCGAAGTGACCCGGGGGCAGTGGCAGGCGTTGATGGAGGAGAATCCGAGCGAATTTGAAGATTGCGGGGATGACTGCCCGGTGGAGAATGTTACCTGGGATGGAGTCCAGGAGTTCATTCAGAAACTGAACCGGCGGGATAGGGCGAATTACCGGCTGCCGACCGAGGCGGAGTGGGAGTATGCGGCGCGGGCGGGGACGACAACGCCCTTTAGTTATGGTATAGGTCTCTCAAAGTGCCAGGCCAATTGTGCCGGACGTGACCTGTTGAGAGGCTGCGGTAAAGGAGAATACCGGCGGCAAACGATTCCGGTAGGCAGCCTGAATGCCCCCAATGCCTGGGGACTGCATGACATGCATGGCAATGTGTGGGAGTTGTGTGCGGACTGGTATGGGGAATACCCCACAGGTGCTGTGATAGATCCGGTCGGCCCAGATAGCGGCGAGAACCACGTCTTGCGCGGCGGTTCCTTGGCCAACTTCGCGAGGGACTGTCGTTCCGCCATCCGCATCAGGGACATCCCGATGGACCGCTTCTTCTACGTCGGCTTTCGTCTCGTGAGGTCTTCCCCTTAGCCCTTTTACTTTTGGCGGGTAGTTGAAGGCGCGGAGCGATGGCGGTGGTTGTCTGAACTGGTG
>JAABSQ010000671.1 GCA_011390315.1 Desulfobacteraceae bacterium | reverse complement strand
AGGCCCGGCCGGAGACGGTCCAGTCCCAGAAGAGCGCCCAAACCCTGAAGACCTATTCCCTTCAGGAAACCGGCGAAAGACTGGTCTCCGGTCTCGCCATCGGCGACGCCGTCGCCGCCGGAAAGGTCTGCAAAATCGAAAGCGCCGAACAGATCGACCAATTCGAAGACGACGCCATTCTGGTCACCGAAATGACCGACCCCGACTGGGTCCCTATCATGAAGCGGGCCGCCGGCATCATCACCGACCACGGGGGCCGAACCTGCCATGCGGCCATCGTGAGCCGTGAGCTGGGGATTCCCGCCATTGTGGGAACCGGCGAAGGGACCGAGGTCCTCGATTCGGACCAGGAGATCACCCTCTCCTGCGCCGAAGGCGACCAGGGCCATGTCTATGAAGGGATTCTCGATTATGAGGAAGAAGAAATCGATCTGGAAAAGATCCCCGAGACCGACACCCGGATCATGATGAACATCGCCAGTCCGCCGGCCGCCTTCCGCTGGTGGCGGCTGCCGGCCGACGGCATCGGTCTGGCCCGAATGGAGTTCATCATCAACAACATCATCAAAATCCATCCCATGGCCCTGGTCGATTTCGAGGATCTTGAAGATGACGAGGTCATCGACGAAATCAAGGAACTGACCCGGGGATACGACAACAAGACCGACTATTTCGTGGACCATCTCGCCCGGGGCATCGCCAAGATCGCCGCCTCCCGGTATCCCAAGCCGGTCATCGTTCGAATGAGCGATTTTAAAACCAATGAATACGCCGATCTGATCGGCGGAAATCTTTACGAACCTGAAGAGGCCAACCCGATGCTGGGGTTTCGCGGCGCATCCCGCTACTACAGCGACGAATACCGGGAAGGATTCGGCCTGGAATGCCGGGCTATTCAAAAGGTGCGGGAAGAGATCGGGCTTTCCAACGTGATTGTCATGATCCCTTTCTGCCGCACCCTGGAGGAAGCCGACCGGGTTCTGAAAGTAATGGCCGATTTCGGCCTGGAACGGGGAAAAAAGGATCTGGAGGTCTATGTCATGTGTGAAATCCCCTCCAATGTCATTCTGGCCGATGCATTTGCGGAACGGTTCGACGGGTTTTCCGTGGGGTCCAACGACCTCACCCAGCTGGTGCTGGGTGTGGACCGGGACTCCTCCATTCTGTCCGATCTGTTCGACGAGCGAAACGAGGCGGTCAAACGGGCGGTTCACGACCTGATTCAGACCGCTCACCAGGCCGACTGCAAGGTGGGAATTTGCGGACAGGCCCCCAGCGATTACCCCGAGTTTGCGGAGTTTCTGGTGGAATCGGGAATCGATTCCATCTCCCTAAACCCGGACAGCGTCATCAAAATCAAAGAACATATCGCCGATATGAAGAAGAAGAGGTGAATCATGCAAATATGGAAACGACGGATATACGACGAGCCGACCCGGCAGGACGGCGCGCGGGTATTGGTGGATCGTATCTGGCCCCGGGGGGTTTCCAAAGAAGACGCCCGGCTGGATGCCTGGCTCAAAGACATCGCCCCCAGCACCGAACTTCGCAAGTGGTTCGACCATGATCCGAAAAAATGGAACCGGTTCAAACGCAGCTATTTTTCCGAACTGGACCACAAAAACGACGCCCTGGAAAAGCTGGAGGAGATCGCCGGGGGCGGCCGTGTGACGCTGGTCTACGGCGCCGAAGACACCGAGCGGAACAATGCCGTGGCGATCACGGAGTACATTCGAAAAAAGTGGGATATGTAACATGAAAATGCTTCCTTTCGAATGGAACCGCCCAAACAGGCTCTGAGAGTCGAAGGAGTAATTCAACATGTATGCAGCCCTCTTCCTGCTGTTGCTCGGATGCGGCGCCGGTCTGATCTTTTTCGGGCTGAAACGGCGCGACGCATCCAAGGTCTTTATCGGGGCCGCCATCGCGGTCTTCACCTTTCTCTTTTTCTGGTTTCTCGATTTCTGGGGAGAAATGCTCTGGTTCGAGGCCCTGGGGTATACCGGCAGGTTCTGGACGGTGGTTCTGGCCAAAACCATAGCGGCGGCATCCATCGCCGCCATCGGATGGGGCGTGGTGTTTCTGCTCACCATGTCCATCCCCAAAGACAACGGAAACACCCGGCGGTGGGCCCGCCTCATCGGTGCCCTCTTCGGCGGCATGTGGGGATTCGCCCAGTGGGAGACCCTGCTGCTTTTTTTCAACCGGGTCTCCACCGAGGTGGAGGACCCGATCCTGTCGATGAACACCGGGTTTTACATGTTCGTCCTGCCTTTTCTGGACGCACTCTACGGGTTGTTCTTTCAGCTGGCGGTAATCGCGCTGATCGCCATCGCGATCGCCCTTTTCGTCCGCTTTTCCCGGGACCGGGGCATCGAATTCGATCAGACCGGGAAACCGCGGATCGGCCACCGCTCCTATCGCCTTCTCTACATCAATGCGGCCTTCCTTCTGTTCGTACTGGCCTGCGGCAAGTTTCTCAATCGATACCACCTCCTGTATTCTGCCTACGGGGTGGTGACCGGCCCCGGCTGGACCGACGACCATGTGCGGCTGCCGGCATACTGGGTGGTAATCATTCTGACCCTTCTGATCGGATCGGCGATTTTAAACGCAAAGGTCCGCGCCCGTATTCAGGGGATGATGGAAAAATTGGGGCTACCGCCGGGCCAGTCCCACATCGCGGTGCTGGCCGGGGCCGCGGCATTGACAGCCGCGGTCTGGTTTCTGTCTCTGTCGGCCGCGCCCCAGGCTTTTCAGCGCCTAGTGGTGGAACCGAACGAGATCACCTTTGAAGAGTACTATATCGCCAACAACATCGATTTCACCCGCCGGGGGTTTAAATTGGATTCCATCGAAGAACGGGAATTTCCGGCGGCGGAAAAATTCACCCGGGAAATGGTAGATCGAAATCCGGACCTGTTCAACAATATCCGCCTCTGGGACTGGCGGGCCCTGGACGCGGTCTACAAGCAATTCCAGGAGATCCGGCTCTATTATGAATTCGTGGATGTGGATATCGACCGGTATACCTTCGGCGGCGACTACCGGCAGGTGATGATTTCGGCCCGGGAGATGGAACAAAGAAATCTTCCCCAGCAGAGCCGGACTTTCGTCAACAAACGGTTCAAGTACACCCACGGCTTCGGCATCACACTGACCAACGTCAGCGAATTTACTCCCCAGGGCCTTCCCAACCTGCTGGTCAAGAACATTCCTCCCATATCCGAATACCCCGAACTGGAAGTGGAACAGCCCCGCATCTATTACGGCGAACTGACCAACACCCATGTGGTGGCCGATTCCGAAGAGGCGGAATTCGACTACCCCGAAGGCGACACCAATGTCTATAACCATTACGACGGCACCGGCGGGGTGCGGATGTCCAATCTGTGGCGGAAGTTTCTCTACGGATGGCGATTCGACGGCACCCGGTTTCTGCTGTCGGGCTACCCGACGCCCGACAGCAGGATCATGTTTCGCCGCAATATTCGGGAACGGGTACAGGAACTGGCTCCCTTCCTGAAATTCGACAGCGATCCTTATATCGTGCTGGACAAGGGCCGGCTGTACTGGATTCTCGACGCCTACGCCACCTCCGAATACTACCCCTACAGCGAGCCTTTTTCCGCCCGGGAGATGATCGAATTCTCCCAGCAGGAGGTCGACCGGACCCTCTTCACTCAAAGGGCCGGATATCTGGAAGGGGTCAATTACATTCGCAACTCGGTCAAAGTAGTGGTGGATGCTTACNNGTCCGGGC
>JAABSQ010000250.1 GCA_011390315.1 Desulfobacteraceae bacterium | reverse complement strand
GCCGGATATCTGGAAGGGGTCAATTACATTCGCAACTCGGTCAAAGTAGTGGTGGATGCTTACAACGGTTCCGTCGATTTTTATATTTTCGAACCCGACGACCCGGTGATTCAGGTCTGGAACCGGATTTTTCCGGATCTTTTCAAACCCAGGGAGCAGATGCCTGAAAGCCTGCTCCGGCACATTCGCTATCCCAGCGACCTGCTCCTGGTTCAGGGCCTGGTATTGACCAAATACCACATGACCGATCCCCAGGTTTTCTACAATCAGGAGGACCTCTGGATACGGGCCACCGAAAAATACTACAATCGGGTGCAGCCGGTGCAGCCCTACTATATCATGTGGAAACCGCCCGAGTCGGAAAAACTTCAGTTCACGTTGATTCTTCCCTTCACTCCGAAGAAACGGCAGGTTCTCATCGGATGGATCGCCGGTATGTGCGACCCGCCCGATTATGGAAAACTTATCGTGTATAAGTTCCCGAAAGATCAACGGGTATTAGGTCCCCAGCAGGTGGAAACCAAGATCGACCAGGACCGGTTCCTTTCGGGCCAGCTCACCCTCTGGGATCAACGGGGATCGAACGTGATTCGCGGGAATGTGCTGGCCATTCCGGTTGAGGATACCCTGGTTTACGTAGAACCCATCTACCTTCAGGCCGAAACCGCCGCCTACCCGGAACTGCGGTTGGTGGCGGTGATGCAGAACGACCGGCTCAGCTATGCCGAATCCTTCGACAAAGCCCTTGCCGGCATTTTCGAGGGAGACGAAGCGCCGGCGCCTGCGATCGCCATCGGAGAAGCGGCCGATATGGATGATCTCATTCAGCGGGCCAACACCGCCTTCGAGGATTACCTGAGATACCTGGGCGAAAAACAATTCGATCAGTCCTCCCGGGCCCTGGGTGAGCTTCAGCAGACTCTGGAGCAGATGACCCGAAAATCTCAAGCCCCACCGCTTCCGGAAGCGGATTCGGACTCGGCACCATAGGCAAGACGGTTTTCGAATGGCGGCATCGTTGATAAATCATGGATTTCGAAGCATAAAATCAGGGTATTCCCGATTGAAAGCCTCTAATCTCCCTTATATACTGAAAAAACTGTTTCAAAAAAATCGAAAGGGAGACGCTGTTTTGAAAAGAAAAAATGTAGAGAAAATAATTCGAGAGAGAAAATCCGGAAGGAAAACCCATTACGTGTGGGACTCCAGCCAGATAGAAAGTTATCTGTCACGCAATCCCCAGGTTGAGCGGCACCAGATACTCGTCTTGGGCGCCGGCCGTTTCAAATGGAACGGGGATTCAGGAGGAGACGGAATCCACAGATTTCGCCCACGGACTTTTGGTTGACCCTTCCATAAACTCGTCCGTCTCCCCGAAATCCCCTATCCCGCTTCAACCGCTGACGGTCAAACGCCCTGGGAGAGTTTCTTTCGGGCTTTGACCATAAAAAAGATTCCGGCCGCAATAAACAGAACACCGAGAACAAATCCGAACACAGG
>JAABSQ010000249.1 GCA_011390315.1 Desulfobacteraceae bacterium | reverse complement strand
CGTGCGCATCGACTCTCCACGCCCCAAGAGGTGAGGGCACCCGTTTTGTAGATACCCTGTCAACCGGGGAACGAGTCTGAGGATTATATATTTCCGAGGTGCAATTTTGGGTTTTCCTTTTGTAATTTCCAAAAAAACCCCTCCGCAAACGGGTAAAAAGTACCGTCTACAGAAGGGACATATTTTTACATGCAATGCCGGTCCTACTCTGGCGGGCTTGGATCATCCGAAATATAAGAGGGCAGGATTGAATAAAACCGCTCAGCCGAGCGCATTATCACCGCCACTGAGGAGAACTTTAAAATGGATTTCGGAGATCGCAGAAAAATCTTCCGCGCCAAGCAAAAAGCCCGATGTGCAAAACGGATGGAAATCCGCAAAGCCGTTGAACAGAGATTGGCGGAAAGCGGCGGGGCGGGCAACCAAGTGGAAAATGAGTTTCCGGCGATTCCTTCTGTCCCGGGGATGGATGAAGTAGAAACCGCCATCGGCTTTCTCCTCCAGGGGAGCGATCTGGTGGATGATTTCAATGTAGCCGCTTTTTCCGAGGAAGCTCCTGAAGACGAAGCGGTCTGCCGGGCGGTTTCCTAATGGAATGATGCAAGCGGTGTCGGGGCGCCATGGATGCGATCCACCGGATAGTGCCGAGCATTCAAAAAATTTCCGAAGGGCTTCGGATGGTTGTCGCCGCCGAAGGTCCCGGACCGATCATTTTGATTGCACTCAGTATACTGCTGGGGATATCCGCAGCCCTTTTTCATTGGCGGAATAAAAAAGATTGACGAATCTCCGGCGGATCACCCCGCCGGAGAATATGATTTCATCTGCCGATGCGGACTCCCCCCTAATGGTTGAGAGCGGCTTCGGTTCGGAATCTGATCATCTATACTATCTGAAGGGAAAGCTTTGATCTGCTTTAAAGTTTTCCCTTCTTTATTTTGGGCTCAGTGGAGAAGGGGATCAGTTTGCCCGGCGAGGTCGACGGGCCGACGGACCGGAGCCGGATGCGGCTCGTGCGAGTTCGGGCTGACGGGATTTGGGTCGCCTGCGGTTGGGCGTTCCGGTGGATGCCGGTTTTTTCGGACCGGATGCACCGGACCGATTGGAGGCGTTTCCCGTTCGATGGGGTCCGGCCGGTTTTTTGTTGGCGGTTTTGGGTCGGGGATTCCGTCCCGAGGGGCCGCCGTTGCCGTGCGGAGACACCGAGTAATCGAAATCGGGCAGGGTGCGGCGCTCGGTCTTTTCGCCGAGAATCCGATCGATGGCCCGGACCATGCCGGTATCTTCCTGAGTCACCAGGGTGAAGGCGTCGCCGTTCCGGGTGGCCCGACCGGTTCGGCCGATCCGGTGAATATAGGCTTCCGGCGTGGACGGCACGTCGTAGTTGATGACGTGGGACACGCGGGAGACATCGATGCCGCGGGCGGCGATATCGGTGGCCACCAGAATCTGAAAGGCGCCGCTTCGAAACCCGTCCAAGGCCGCCTGTCGCCGGTTCTGGGAAAGATTTCCCTGAAGCGATGTGGAGCGGTATCCCGCCCGCGAGAGTTGCTCACCCAGGCGCTTGGCTCTATGCTTGGTCCGGGTGAATACCAGTACCGAACTCGTATCGGTGCTTTTCAGCAGTTCCAGCAGAAGCGGGGTTTTGAGGTGCTGCTCGACCGGGTACAGACCGTGCCGGACGGTTTCGGCCGGGGCCACGTTCCCTGCCTGAACGGTGGCCGGGTTTCGCAGTATTTCCTGGGCCAGCCTTCGGATTTCCGGCGGCATGGTGGCCGAAAAGAGCAGATTCTGGCGATTGGTCGGGAGTTTTTTCATAATCCGCCGTATATCGGGGAGAAAGCCCATGTCGAACATCTGGTCGGCTTCATCCAGGATCAGGGTTTCCACCCGGGACAGATCCACCGTCCCCTGGCCGATGTGGTCCAGAAGCCGGCCGGGGCAGGCGACCACGATTTCAACCCCTCTTCTCAGCTGCTGTTTTTGGGGGTTGATGCCGACCCCGCCGTAAACGGAAAGACTCCGCAGCCGGGTTTTGGAACCGAGGGTGTCTATATCGCGTCGAATCTGTTCGGCAAGCTCACGGGTCGGGGCGAGAATCAGGGCGCGGGTATGTCCTCTTTTGCCGTCCATCAGGCGATGCAGGAGGGGCAGGGCGAAGGCGGCGGTTTTGCCGGTGCCGGTCTGGGCCAGGCCCATGACGTCTTTGCCCTCCATCACCAGCGGTATCGCCTGGTTCTGAATCGGGGTCGGGGTTATAAAACCCGCTGTGGCGACGCCTGCCGCCACATGGGGATGTAACTTGAATAGATCGAAATTCATTAAACCTTCTTTCTTGCGCCCATAAAAAAAGCCCCGGAACCATTCCGGAGCTGACGATGAGCGCTGTCGTTTTTTTCCAGATACTTCGATAAATACTGAAGGTACAGTAACCCTTTGAAAGCTCGGTGTCAAGAAAAATACCGAAATACTTCGATGGAAGCTGCAAGTTCGAAGACTTGTCCGCGGTCATATGGAAGGGCGGTTTCTATCCGTCAGAAAGGTAAAGATCTTGTCCGGATGCCCCGGCAGGTCTTCATGGGCGAAATCGGGGTAGAGCGCCAGCGATTTTGGAGACCGGATTTTATTGTAGGCGGCGAATTGAGTGGACGGCGGGCAGATCTCATCCATCAGGCCGATGCCCATGAAAACCTCCGCATGAATTCGTGGACACAGATGCTGTACGTCGATGTACCCCAGGCGGGCAAAGATATCCGCTTCCTGTTCATGGAGCGGATCATGGTTGCGAAAGAAATCCCGAAGTTCCTGGTATGCCTGTCGGTCCAGATCCAGGTCCCAGACCCGTTTGTAATCACATAGAAACGGATACACCGGGGCCGCTCTTTTGATGCGGGGCTCCAGGGCCGCGCATGCCAGGGTCAGCCCGCCGCCCTGGCTGCGTCCGGTGACGACCATTTCGTTTTCATCCACCTCGTCCATGTCCATGACAATGGCCGCCAGTTGGGCGGCATCCAGAAAGATCCGGCGAAACAGGAGTTGATCGGGATCACCCGCAAGTCCCCGAACGATGTGGCCCATACAGGTGGCGCCGGTCACACCGCCGGTATCCTCCGACCGTCCGCCCTGCCCGCGGCAGTCCATGGCCGCCACCACGAATCCTTCGGCCGCATAAGCGAGCTTGTCCATCCAGTCCCCGGAATGGGCGCCGTAGCCGTGAAACATGAGCACGGCAGGATGCGGCCGCTTTTGGTTTTCAGGCAGAATGAGCTTGGCATGGATTCGGGCACCGCCGATACCAGTGAAATAGAGGTGCTCACACCGGGCGAATGAAGACTGAAAATCGGACGGAACCCTTTCCACTCGGGGATCTGTCCCTTGCATCTCTTCGATCCCGCGGTTCCAGAAGGCATCGAAATCGTCGGGACGGGGATTGGTTCCCTGGTAGAGTTCCAGTTCCGGCATGGGCATGTCAAAAGTCAGCGGCATGGGTGATCTCCATTTCAGTTGGCTGGTTTGAAATTTATGTTGGGCGCGCGTAAGGATTCGTGTATCATGAGGAAAACGGGGTGGCAACCATTCAACGGGTCGAGGATATTTGCGGTGCGGATCATTTGGTTCGGCTGATTGTTCATTTCGGTGATCACACCCGAAATATTCTCGCCGCCATCAGGCAGGAGCGGGAAAATCCTCGTGAAATCGAAGGCAAACAGGCCTCTTCGTGGTCAACCTGGAACCGCGAAAGAAAAATGATGGGTGAGATCTCCGAAGGCATGCTCTTTGACCTCGGGTATGCGGATAAGATTACGCCGGTATTGGCGGTGCCGGAGCATCCGGCGCCGGATGGGATCCGGGCGGGTAGAAAAGAAATTGCAAATCCGACAGTAATGATTCATAATTAAAATGGATTTTGAAATTCTCAGCGAAATTCCGGAATAAATGGATTAAAAGAGGCGCATTATGAAATTTGCACTTTGCCTTGAAAACGAAGGGTATAGAGCATCCCTTGAAAAGGGAAAGCTGTACCGGATTGTTCCTGATTCATCGGCAAAAGCCCACGGGTATATTCGAGTGATCGATGAAAGCGGTGAAGATTACGCGTTTCAAGCGAATCGCTTCCACCTGGTTGAACTGCCCGCTGCGATCGAAGATGCCTTGATGTCTGCCTTCTCAGAAAATGAGTCGTAACCAATTCTCAGCAGCGTTGACTACCCGCCCTTTTTTTGAATTTTCTTGACCAGATCTCTGGCGAAATCTCCCGATTCATCCGCCGAACCTGTTCCCTCCCCGGCCGCCCCGAACTCGCGCACTGCCGCAGATGAAATCCGATGGTGAGCCGCTCGAACAGGCGGCGCGTCCGGGGAGGGAACAGGTCCGACTCCGGTTCGCCAAGTGTATTTTCAGGTTCAGTCATGAAAACGGCATCGGAGGGGCGCCTCGGGCGAATAGCGAAACAGAAATTCATTTCCGCCGGTCCTTGCAGAGTCTGCCGACCAGCAGGTTGGTCAAAGCGAACACCCCCGACAGATCGAGGTGGAAATGGGCCCGGTCGTCGATGCCGATTACCGCTCTTGCGTCCACTTCCGAGTCTCCTTCCCACAGCAGGAGATAGAGGGGAACCTGAGGAAGCCCCGGCACTTGAAGCGCCACGTCGGCCCCTTCGATCCGTTTGGCGCCCATCTCTAGGGCATGATCGACGAAATGGCGGGTATCTTTTTCGAAGGCTTTCGCTATGGGTACATTGGCGACCGTGTGGGCGCCGGTGAAGAACATCCGGCCGCCGGGCAGTTCCTGGGGCACGGCCATTCGGCCGCTCGGGGGTACGCCTTTGGAATGGGCGAGGGTGGTCAGGAAGACCACTCCGGCTTGGTAGTCGACCCGCTGATCGGGCTGATGCGCGTTGGTGATCCGTTGGGCGGCGGGATCGACGGCAAACCTCTCTCCGATCAGGTCGACGTTAAAGATCCGCCCGTCCCAGACCGCACCGACCGCCTCCGCCGCCTGTTCGGGAGAGCGGCTGCGAACATCGTCCCACAAGGCGTCCGGAAGCTGGTCCACCCATCGGAACAGTTCTTTATCGGAAGCTTTCATTTCTGTTTCCATTTTTGGAAAAGAGTTCCACTCGTTGGCGTAAAAAAAGTATCAACACTTGGCGCAAAGAAGACTCTGAGTTTCTAATCCCTTTCGGCGCAGTTGTCTGGTCCTGTGGGTCCGGAGGATAGAACATTTTCTCTTAGTATTCGTGCACAAAAACTGTTTAAACTTTCATTTTCCTGAATGGCTCGAATCGCCAGTATTTTGAATACCGGTCTTTTTTTTCATTTTATCGACCTCTGAATTTTCCTTTCAACTTCCTTTTCCTGGTATTTCTTTGCATCATCTCCAGCCTACCGGTTCCAGCAGGCCGCGAAATGGCCCGGGCGCCGTTCGGTCATCG
>JAABSQ010000248.1 GCA_011390315.1 Desulfobacteraceae bacterium | reverse complement strand
CCGCCGAAAATTACGAGGTGGGCATGGACCCGGTCTCCCTGTCCAATGCCGGCTACCGGCTCGGCACCGCGGCCATAATCGTGTTCGACGACACCTGCTGCATGGTGGATGCGACCCTGAACCTCACCACCTTTTTCGTGCGGGAATCCTGCGGCTGGTGCACCCCCTGCCGGGAAGGGCTGCGGTATATTCAGGACCTGCTGTGGCGGATCGAAAACGGAACGGGCGAGGATGCCTACATCCCCCGGCTTCAGGAATTCGCCGGATACCTGAAAAACGCCTACTGCGCCTTTGCTTTGGGCGCGGCCGGCCCCATCGAAAGCCTGGCGGCCCATTTCGAGGACGAGATTCGCGCCCACCTGGCCGACGGAAAATGTCCATTTAAACACTGAACCCGGTTAAACACTGAACCCGGATTATGCCCAGACTCATCATCGACAATCAAAAAATCGAAGTTCCCGAAGGGACCAAGGTGATCGATGCGGCCGAGCAGCTCGGCATCATGATCCCCCGGTTCTGCTACCATTCCGCGCTGGGGGCGGTGGGGGCCTGTCGGCTCTGTGCGGTCAAGTTTCTGGAGGGTCCGGTTCAGGGCATTGAAATGAGCTGCATGACCGACGCCCGGGACGACATGGTGGTCTCCACCGATGACCCCGAGGCGAGGGCGTTCCGCCGATTCATTATCGAATGTCTGATGATGAATCACCCCCATGACTGCCCGGTCTGCGACGAAGGAGGCCACTGCCTGCTTCAGGACGAAACCGTGTCCGGCGGCCACGATATCCGCAGGTACAAAGGAAAGAAACGGACCTTTCGGGACCAGTACATCGGCCCCTTTGTGCAGCACGAGATGAACCGTTGCATCCACTGCTATCTCTGCGTCCGGTTCTATCAGGAGTTCACCGGTTACCGGGATCTGGCCGCCTACCAGATCGGATACCGGGTCTACTACGGCCGGTTCGAGCCGGGTCAACTGGAAAGCCCTTTCTCCGGAAATCTCATCGACATCTGCCCCACCGGGGTCTTCACCGACAAACCGGCCCGGTACCGGGGCCGGCGCTGGAACATGGAACGGTCCCCGTCGGTCTGCATCCACTGCTCTCTGGGGTGCAACACCGTGGCCAATGCGCGGTACCGGGAGATGCTGCGGCAGGAGGCCCGGTTGTCCGAATCGGTGAACGGCCATTTCATCTGCGACCGGGGCCGGTTCGGATTCGGATACGCCAATCTGCCGGACAGGCCCCGGCGCGCCGAAATCGGCAAAAACGAGGCATCCTGGACCGAGGCGGTGCGGGCCCTGGCCAACCGGCTGACCATCTCGGACGGCGCCAGCGAAATGAAGAAAACGGCGGTGCTCGGGTCCGCCCGCAGCAGCCTGGAAACCCAGGCCGCCCTGGCGATTCTCGCCGGAAGCGCCGGATGGCCTATGCCCGCCTATTTCGCCGATCCGCATCAGTCAAGCGTCTGCCGGACCGTGGTTCGGCGGCTGGATGAAGGGCTGGCGGTGTCTATGAAGGAGATTGAAAGGGCCGACTGGATTCTGGCAGTAGGGGCGGACCCGATCAACGAAGCCCCCATGCTCGCCTTAGCCATGCGCCAGGCGGTGCGAAACGGCGGAAAAGCAGGGGTGATCGACCCCCGGCCCGTGTTTCTCCCCTTCGATTTCACTCACCTGCCGATCCCCCGGGAACAAATGGAGTTCTGCCTCAACCATCTGATTCACTCGGGCATTGCCCGGCAGGAGGCCGACGACGCCGGAGAGGCCGTCGCCGGGTTCTATGCGCAATTGCCCGAAGAAGCCGAATTCGAAGAAGCGGTTCGGGAGGGCATATCGACCCTGGCCGAGGGATTGAAACAGAGTGAGCATCCGGTGCTTATCTGCGGCACCGATATCGTTCCCCTCTCCACTCCGGATCTGGCCGCCGACCATGCGCACCTGCTGAACCGAATAAAGAATACGTGCGGACTCTTTTACATCCTGCCCGGCGCCGACGCCTTCGGCGCCGCCATGCTGGAGGCATCTGCGGAATCCGCCTTTGAAGATCTCCTGAAAGCCATCGAAGACGGGGAGATCACCGCCCTGATGGTGGTGGAGAATGACCTGATCGGCGCCTATCCGAATCGAAAGCGCCTGGAGACGGCCCTGGATCGGCTGGAATTACTGATCGTCCTCGACTACCTTTCGACCCCGACGGTGGACCGGGCCGACTTTTTCCTGCCCACCACCACCGTTTTTGAAACCGGTTCCTGTTTTATCAATCAGGAGGGGCGGCTTCAGTATGCCGAGCAGGTCCATGCAGTGGGCGCCCCCATTCGACAGCTTCGGGGGCGGTCCCATCCGCCGAGAGAACATCGGGACGAAGTCCCCGGCGGAGACCCCCGGCCGGCCTGGCGGGCGGTCGCCGATCTGGTCCGGGCCCTGGATCTGGATGAAATCCGCCTGTACACCAGCGGGCCGGAATCCTGGCTGACCGGCTCCAAGGGGCCGTTTCGGTTCTTTCAGGAAAAAATCTATCCGCCCCGGGAGGGCCGCATTCTGCCGGCCGAAAGCGAGGTTGCGCCTTTCAAATCAAGTATCAAGAAAGAAGCAAAGAAGCCGGAGGCCGGGACCCTCGATATCCTGTTTGTGGACCGGACCTTCGGCGCCGAAGCGCTCTCCGCACTCTCCGAGCCGATTCGCCGGGCGGAACCGGCCGCCGCCGCCTTTATTCACCCGAAGGATGCGTCCGAACTGGGGCTGTCGGACGGGGATTCGGCAATTCTTCGATTTGAAGAAGGAGATTTGGAAATTCCGGTCGCCTTGAACAACGACATGGCCCGAGGCCTTCTCGTTATTCCCCGCAAACCGGATCTGGAATGGCAAACGGCCGGCGCCCGCTTTCCGCGAATCGCCCGAAACCGAATCGCCGGGGTTCGAAAGGAGACCGAATAGCCATGTGGTTTCTCGGGTTTGTGATTCTCCTGATCAAACTGGCCGCGGTGCTCGGAGCGCTGGTGCTGCTGGCGGTGTACTTGGTTTGGATCGAACGGCGGCTGCTGGCCAAATTCGAAACCCGTCTGGGGCCCAACCGGGCCGGGTGGCACGGCGCGCTTCAGCCCTTTGCCGACGGAGTCAAGATCCTGCTCAAGGAGGATCTGATCCCCGAAGGGGCGGACCGGTTCATCTTCATGATGGCGCCGGCGGTAGTCGCCACCTCCGCCCTGCTCCTGTTTGTGGTGGTCCCCTTCGGTGAAGGGTTCACCCTCTGGGGCCGCCGGGTGCCGATGCTCTTCACCGACCTCAATGTCGGCCTTCTCTATGTCGTGGCGATATCCACGGTGGCCGTTTACGGAGTCGTGCTGGCCGGGTGGAGCTCCAATTCCCTGTACAGCCTGCTGGGCGGGATTCGCGGTGCGGCCCAGATGATCAGTTATGAACTGTCCCTGGGCCTTTCTCTGGCGCCGGTGGTGATGATGGCCGGCTCCTTCAGTCTGGTGGATATCGTCGACGCCCAGGCCGCCTATCCCTTTATTCTGGTCCAGCCGGTCGGGTTTCTGATCTTTCTGGTCAGCACCATGGCCGAAGCCCACCGGCTGCCTTTCGACATTCCCGAGGCGGAGAACGAACTGATGGGCGGATACCACACCGAGTACAGCGGCATGCGGTTCGGTCTTTTTTTCGTGGGCGAATACGTCAACATGCTGGTGCTGGGCTCCCTGGCGGCGGTCTTCTTTCTGGGCGGATGGCGGGGCCCGCTGCTGCCGGGGGTGGTCTGGTTCGTTCTCAAGGTGCTGATCGTGCCGTTTCTGCTGATCTGGAGCCGGGCCGCCCTTCCCCGTCCTCGATATGACCAGCTGATGGCCTTTGGATGGAAATGTCTGATCCCCGTGGCCCTGGTCAACATCATCGCCACAGGCGGACTGATGCTGTTGTTTGGATAAAATGTTTGGATAAATCGTTCGATAAACCGATATGACCCGAAACAAACCCAATATATGGAAGTACAGCCTGAGCGCGGTCAAAGGCATCTACGACGCCTATGCCGTCTCCATGATCAATTTTCTGAGGAAACCGGTCACCGAGGAATACCCGGAGTACAAACGGCCTCTGCCCGAGCGAAGCCGGGGCAGAATCATTCTCACCCGGGACCCGGACGGCGACGAACGCTGCGTGGCCTGTTATCTCTGCTCCGCGGTCTGCCCCACCAGCTGCATCTCCATGGAATCGGCGGAGCGGGAAGAAGACGGCCGCCGATTTGCAATTTGGTTTCGCATCAACTTCGCCCGGTGCATCTACTGCGGCCAGTGCGAAGAGGCCTGCCCCACCCTGGCCATTCAGCTCACCCCCGATTACGAATTCTGCCAATACGAGGTGCTCGATTTCGTCTATGAAAAAGAAGACCTTCTGGTGGACCACGGAGGCCGGCACCCCGATTACAATTTCTACCGGCACGCCGGGGTCACGGAAAAAGGAGACAAGGGCGCCCATCCGGACGAAGAAGAACCGGTCAACCTCAAAAGCAATATGCCGTAAAAGAATGCATCACCGAGGATATTCATGACGCTCTACTCCATCATTTTCTATCTGCTGGGCATCATCACCCTGACCGCCACCGGCATGGCGGTCACCCGGCGCAACCTGGTCCATGCGGCCCTCTGGCTGGTGGTCTCCTTCTTCGGCACCTCGCTTCTGTTTTATCTTCTGGGGGCCCCGTTTCTGGCCGCCCTGGAGGTGATCATCTTCGCCGGCGCCATCATGATCCTTTTTCTTTTCATCATCATGACCCTGCGAAAAGAAGCGGCGCCCCGAAGCTTTCGAGAGGTCTGGCGGCAATGGCGGCTGCCGTCCCTGCTCGGCCTGATCAGCCTGGTCCTGATCGGGTTTTTCATCCTGAGCGCCGCCGGCAGCTACCACCGGCTGATGCCGGCCATGGCCGCCCCCGTCGACTTCGGCCGGTTTCTGGTGACCGAATACTGGCTGCCGGTGGAAATCGTCAGCTTCCTTCTCTTTGTCGCCCTGGTGGGGGTGCTCTACCTGGGCCGGGCCACCGACGATCTGGAGGCAGAGAAATCGGCCCCAAGGACCGGGGAGGAATTATGATCGTCCCCTTCGGACACATCCTTTTTTTAGCCGGGCTTCTCTTTCTCATGGGCGCGGTCTGCACCGCGGCCCGGCGGAACCTGATCATGATCCTGATGGGGGTGGAGGTGATGCTCAACGCCGCCGGGCTGGTCTTTGTGGGGGCGGCCCTTCACTGGGGAACCCTGGACGGGCAGGCCTTCGTCATCTTCATCATGGGGGTGGCCGCCGCCGAAGCGGGGGTGGGTCTGGTCCTTTTCTATTATCTCAATCGGCGCACCGGCGATGCCGACGCCGATGCCTATGACACTCTGAAAGGATAGGCATGAAATTTCTGCTGATCCTGCTGCTGCTGTTTCCTCTTCTCGGGGGCCTTTT
>JAABSQ010000247.1 GCA_011390315.1 Desulfobacteraceae bacterium | reverse complement strand
CCCACTTCAGACAGATCCCTGAAGATAAATCCCGGCGCCCGAGCCACCCCCTCGCTCAGCAGCGCCGCGGTACACCCGCCGGAAGCGGTGAGGGTACGCGCCCCGCGGCTGTAGGAGGCCACCAGCGTAGCCTCTGTGGTGGCAAGGGGGATATGGTACAGACCGTCGGCGAACAGCCCCCGAACCCGCAGAGGACCGGCGATTCCCACCGGCATCTGAATGCCGCCGATGAAGTTTTCGATATTGCCGACGGACGCCTCCAGCAGCGCCCGGCTTTCTTCATGCCAGAGCGCCTGCTGTTCTTCCGGCGCCAGGTCCAGGAGCCCCCACCGTTTCTCTGTGTCTTCGGCGGTATGCCCCGGATGAATCAGGGGAACCGACTTCTGCCCTCCCCTTTTCAGCCGGTTCAGAATCTCTTCCCGGGATTCTTCCTTCAGCAGATCATCGATATACCCTCGGAACTGGTAAAAACTGCGGGACATAGGCTTTCCTCACCAAGAACGGGTTCAAGCAGCCGGCAGCATTCTTCCATCACCTTTTTGGATCCGAAACCGGTCTAATTTGGTTTTCCAACCACCCTATCCGAATTTATTCCGGGATTCAAGGTGTTTGGTTTTCAAAAATACAGCACTACCAGCTCTGAAATAAGGGAATTCCCCCATTCTTTTCTCACCCGCTCTGCTGTAAAGATTTTGATAAATTGACCTTCATGCAGGACGCATCGACCGAACCGCCCGCCATCTTATATTGGAGAAAATTGTGAACACGCCCTCACTTCAGCATCAGGTACCGGATCTGTCTTTTCTGACCCGGCTTCGACAACACCCCGGCCTTATCCATCCCGAGTTCGGCGATCTCGCCCGGCTGGATGCGGTTCGGATGTCCCGGAACAGCCCCCTTCCCGCCGTCCGCTTCAGCGAGGAAGAGGGCATGATGATCTATCTCACCGTCACCGGCCGATGCAACGCTCACTGCGCCGGATGCATCAACAGCGCCGTGACCCTGGGCAGGGACGATCCCCGGAACCTGCTGACCACCTCTCAGGAGAGTGAACCGGAACGGGACGCCGCCATCGTGGTTCGCCTGGCCGAGGCCCGGCCGGAACAGATGATCACGGTCTGTTTTTACGGCGGCGAACCCTTCATGGCCCCCGAAAAGATGGACCGGATTCGCCAAATTTTGACCGCATCCCCCCTTCACGACCGGGTTCGGTTCATGGTCAATACCAATGGCGAACTGCTGGGCCCTCGGATGGACCGGCATGCGGATCTGATGAAGGAGATCTGGCTGTACACCGTCTCCATCGACGGGGATGAAACGCAGCACAATCGATGCCGGCCGGGCACCCATCTCTCCACCATCGAGGCCAATCTCAGGAGGCTCAAGGAATCGACCGGTCGGCCGGTGCTCTTCTGGTCGACCCTTCGGGAGGATCAATCCCTGCTCAACTGTTTTCAGGAATTCCTCAAGCTCTATGACGCCGGTCAGGTCGACTACCTCTTCTGGCACTGGGCCGAAAGTCGGGCCCCCTTTGACCATTTTGAAGATTTTGCCGGCCGATACGCCGAGGAATTGGAAACCCTGATGGACATTTACCTGGATCGGCTGAAACAGGGAAAGCCGCTCCCGATCATCCACCTGAACGAACTGGTGATCTACCTGGCCACCGGCAGGGAACGGGGCCATTCGGCCTGCGCCGTTGAACTGGCTCAAAATTTCGACATCATGGGGGGGCAGATCTGCGCCTGCTCGGACCTGCCCCCGGAGATGGGCCTGGGAGAGCTGGACGCATCCGGAAATCTCGACATCACCAACCGGGACCTGAAACCGCTGGTGGCTTACAAAGACTGGCTGGGATGCACCCGGTGCGGGGTCCATCCCTATTGCGGGGGACGCTGCCCGGTACAGGCCCTGGCCGGCGAACCCCTGCGGACCATTCAATATTGTCAGCTCATGCGGCTGCATGTGGGGATCGTCCAGAAACGGATGGACCGAATCGAAACCGAGCTGACTCGGCACGGCATCTCCCTGCAGGCGGTGCATGATCAATCCGCATTCCTGACCAAATATACGGATGTGGTTCCCTGACCCGCTGCCGGGGGTTTCCCGGGGTCGCTCCCGGCAGCGGAATAAGCATTAAGAGATGACCCGTCCATTCTTTTTCAGATCCTCGGCCAGATCGGAAAGATCCAGCCGATCCAATGTATTCGCCCGCTGCATGCCGGTTTCCGGGTCCCACCCCCGCAGTTCGTAAAACTCCCGGCGCATGAATTCATAATCCGCCCGGTCCAGAATCTTCCCCTTGCGGCTGATCACTTCCTCTTCAGGGCCGGGCACGACCACCTTCGGATTCATGAAGACCGTCTCCACCGGGTCGGTGAAATTGAATTCCTCGGGCACATCGTCGGTTTCGGGCGTCAATCCTTCCCGCAGCAGAATCGCCCGCTGAAGATTGAAAATCCGCTCGCCGTAGGTCAGCAGGCCGGGTTCGTCGATCTCGATGCCGGTCACCGCGCCGAACACCCGGCTCTCCAGAGTCGGATCTCCCACATGATCCGGGGTGTTCCAGGAGACCATCATGGGCCAGCTGCTGTCGCACAGCAGCAGACTGTCTTTGACATAGGTCCGGTCGATGGTGCGGGTCGCCGCCATGGCCTTCCCTTCCCGGCTGTTGAGGTCCCAGGCCTGATCGTGGTTCCAGAAGACCCGGGCCGCCTTGCGGTAGACCTCGGCGGTGACCGGGGTGGCCCCGGGGTGGTCCAGGTTCAGGACCCATTGCCCGATGATCCGGCTGACCTCGTGGAGCATGGCGATGGGCTGCCTCGGTTCAAAAGCGTAGAGCAACCCGTTCATCAGGTATTCCCGGCCGGAGTAAGTGGCGCCCGATCCCACATCCGATACCTCGTTGGAAAAGAGCTTTCGGGCGTCCGGCCCCAGTTTCTCCCCGGCCCGAAGCAGCCCTTCGGCCAGGATGTCGCCGAACCCTTCTCGAAAAGCGATCTGATGGGCGAGATTTTCGAAAAAGGGGCGGCTGCCCAGCTTGGAGATATCCAACCCGGTCTCCTTTTCGGTCAAAAAACCGGCTTTAAAACCGGCCTCGATCCACTGAACCACATTGGTCATCTCCATGGTGCATAAAGACAGATCATTGCAGATGCCGGTGGCGTCCAGGGCGGTTTCGGCCGATTCTCCGGTCTTGGCCACCCAGGGAAAATAGACGAACATGGCCTGGCATTTTCGCACCACATTTTTCCCGGATGCGGTCAGCAGGGCATTGCGGTAGTCGCAATCGAGGCCGCACTGAAAACAGGAAGATTTGCCGGTGCGCCGAACCTGCTCCGGCGGAAAAGGAAGAAACATCGGCTCGTGTCGGTTCAGGTGGATGGCGGTCTTGTTCAGCTCTTTCAACCGCTCCGGATCGGCCACCGACGGCGAACCGGCGCCGTAGACCGCGATCGCTTTCAGGTGTTTGGACCCCATCACCGCGCCGAACCCGCCGGTGGCGCTCCCCTCGTTGTCGGTCATGATGTTGGCGTTGCGGCACCGGTTCTCCCCGGCCGGACCGGTGGTGATGAACCGCACATTCTCGCCGTGGGCCGCCTTCAGTCCATCCCGGACCGCATAGGTGCCCTTTCCCCAAAGATCGGCGCCGTTTTCCAGCCGGGCGGTTCCGTCTTGAATCAGCAGATAGACCGGCTTTTCGGATCTGCCGGTGATGACGAGGCCGTCATACCCCGCCTTTTTCAGATAAGGACCGAAAAACCCGCCCACATTTCCGTAGCAGAAGCCCTCGGGCGTCAGCATGGGGGATTTTCCCACCACCTCGAACCGGGAGGCGCCCTGAGCCCCGGTGGCCCCCAGAGGGCCGGTCATGAAAATCAGACAGTTTTCCGGGTCCAGAGCCCCGACCTCAGGGCTCACCGTTTCCCAATAAATGCGGGTGGCGATGCCCCGTCCCCCGAGAAACCGGTCGGCATAATCCAGGGTGTTCAATTCGGTGATTCGTCCGTCGGAAAGATCGACCTTAAGAATCTTGCCCATCCAGCCGTGTACGGTTTTTGACATTGGGTTCTCCTTTGGTGAAGGTCCATTGGTATCCGGACCCGGAAACCACCGCCGAAAATGAAAAGGAGGCGGCGGGGGAAAGCGGCGGCTACATCAGGTCCGGGTAATGTTCTTCCATGCACCGCGGGCAGATGCTGTGGCTCACATCCGCCCGGGAGTATTTGTGGATGTAGACATCCACCTGTTCCCATTCGCCCGCGTCGTTTCTTATTTTTTTGCAAAAGGAGCAGAGAGGAAGAATTCCCTCCAGGGTTTTGATTTCTTTCAACGCCGCCTGAAGTTCGCCGATCAGGGCCTCGCGCTCGGCTTCCGTCTGTTTGCGGACGGTGATTTCCTGGTTCAATTTTTGATTGGTTTCTTTCAGGTCCCGAAAGATCAGATCATAGGGTTTTTCAATACCGGTGCGAATGATGGCCCGGTAAATGAGAAAGAAAGAAGAAATTTTGAAATAGTGGCCCACCAGGTTGGAGACCCCGTAATTGCTGATATAGAAAGTAAAGGCCAGTTCCGAAATGATGGTGCAGATGAGCGACCAGAGCAGAAGATGAAAGACCCTTTCATCGAACTTGGGGCGGTTTTCCAGCAGCAGGTGGATGTTGACCACCAGGAGAATGCAGATCAGATATTCACTGATCTTTTTGAAAGGGGTCAATCCTTCCCCGGGCACGAAGCATTCCGGAAAAACTTTCCAGTAGAAAATCGAGGCGATCAACAGCATGGTGGCCGCGGTGAAGGCGGTCACCACCCGGTACGGCCGTACCGGTTTTTCCGTTTTCAGATAAGCAAACGCCAGGAGCAGGGAAATCGCCTCCATGTACCGGGCCCCGATCCACAGTTGATTGGCATAATAGTCATAATCGGTGAAGACGGCCATGCCTTTATAGGCCAGGGTGTGAAGCAGATCCAGGCCCCCGATGAACAGATAGGCGATGCCGATGAACAAAAGATATGGGTTTTGAATGTAGCGGCGAGAGTTCCAGGCGATCATGAACACGGTGCCGGCCACGATGATGCTGAAGAGCTCCGCCAGACTGTGGAAGAGGAGATAATTGACCAGAGTGGTCAGATAGAGTCCGACCAGCAGCGAACCGACCAGAAGAAAGGTCCGAAAGTTGGCATGCCGGTCAGGCAGCGTCTCGAAGGGTAGTGTCGGGTCCATTCAGGATTCCTTTGGATCATGCGCCGTGCCCGCCGGACTGATCCAGCTCGCCGGCATGGGTCCCCGGCGGATTTGCCGGGAATTCAAAAATACCGACGGAGCCGCCCGCCTGTCAAGGAATACCTGAGCACCACCGGCCGGCGTAAACCACCGGCCGGCATGAACCACCGCCCGGTGGTGGATTTCACTCTTGTATATTTATCGTTTTATCTTTATAGTGGG
>JAABSQ010000246.1 GCA_011390315.1 Desulfobacteraceae bacterium | reverse complement strand
GCCACCCGGAAGGGATCTTTTTGCTGGTATGCCTTCCGAAGCAGATCCAGGGCCTGGTCTGCGGAGTCGGCGATCTCATGACGGATTTTCCAGCTGTCCAGCATGCCCGAAATCACCAGCCGGTTGACGGCGTTGTCATCCACCGCCAGAATGCGGACGTTCTTCAACACATCCTTTTCAGGCCCCTGCGCCGAATACATCTGCCCGGCCGGCAGCGGCTGTTTGCCGAAAACCGCCGAAAACCGAAACTCGGTCCCCGCCCCCGACTGGCTGGTCACCTCGATTTCTCCCCCCATCATTTCGCTGAGCCGTCTGGAAATGGACAGCCCCAGCCCGGTGCCGCCGTATTTGCGAGTGGTGGAGCTGTCCGCCTGGGTGAAGGCTGAAAAAATCTCCTGCTGCTTGTCTTCCGGAATGCCGATTCCGGTATCCCGAACGGTAAACCGCAATACCGCCTGATCCTGATCCTCTTTCACCAGATCCACGATAACGGCGATATCCCCCTGGTGAGTGAATTTGACCGCATTGCCGGCCAGGTTGTTGAGGACCTGCCGAAGCCGCCCCGGATCTCCCCGCAGCAGCCCGGGCGCCTCCGGCCGCACCAGGCAGTTGAATTCCAATCCCTTCTGATGGGCCCGGACCGCCATGATTTCGGAAAAATCCTCCAGGGTGGCGCGCAGATCGAAATCGAGGATTTCCAGGCTCAGTTTGCCGGCCTCGATCTTGGAAAAATCGAGGATGTCGTTGATCAGCATCAGGAGGGTGTCCCCGCTGTTTCGAATCAGATCGGCGTACTGCCGCTGCTCTGAATCGAGGTCGGTGCCCAAAAGGAGCCCGGTCATGCCGATGACCCCGTTCAGGGGGGTGCGGATTTCATGGCTCATATTGGCCAGAAACTCGCTTTTGGCCGCATTGGCCCGGGCCGCCTCCCGGGCCATTTGATTGGCCCGGTTCCCGGACTCGCGCAAAAGCGCGTTGGTCTCCTCCAGTTCGACCTTGGATTCCTGAAGTTCCTGCCGGGCCCTCTCCAATCGCTCGAAATTTCGTGCGTTGGACACCGCCAGGGCCAGAAGCGGCAGGATGGAGAGGGAAAAATTGAGATACCGCTCCCGATGCCGGGGCAGCGCCAGACGATCCACCAGAAGCACCCCCATCACCTCCCGGTCCCGGGAAATGCGAATCACGAACCCGGTTTCCGAGGGGGACCATTGGAAATCCTCCCGAAGATCATTCATCAGGTCTTCAACCGCCTCTTCCATTCGGGCGGTGTCCGGGGACACCAGAAGCCGGGTCGGCCGGCCGTCCACCACCGGCAAAAACGCCATCATTCCGGGGGCGCAGATCATATCGAAGAGTTCGAAGATCGCCCGGTAGACCTTTTCTTCGGTTTCAAAACCGGTCAACCGGGCCATCAGATCGAAGACCATGGCATAATCGGCCAGCTGGGTTTCCAGGGCCGGGGCCGGACGGTCCGGCGCCTTGGAAGGCAAGCGGTGACGCCAGTCGGCTGCCTGTCGCGCCAGCGCCAGGCGGAGCAGATCCAGGCCGACCTCCAGCCGTTCGGCCGGCCGATCCGCAAATCGGGACAGGGCCGCCAGGTTCTCCGGCGCGTCCGGGTCCATCCCGGAATCCAGGAGCAGAAACCGGGAGCAGGATTCGGAGAAGAATTCCCGCCCGGTTTCCCGGTCGAACCCCCAGGATTCCATCCGCCGCCGCCAGGTCTTCAGCCAGCCGGGGGTCAGCAGATAGGCCCCTTCCCGCATATAACTGCGAACCAGTGATTTGGGCAGCAGAAGATCAAAGCAGGTCCTGCCGATACGGCTCGGAAGGCTCCCCCGCCGAGCGTTCTCTGGATCGATGCTGTTGATGCAGGGCCCGCCCAGGATCAGCACGGCCTCAAAGGTTTGGTCGCAGCGGCGAACCAGGCGGTGAAACGCCTGTCCGCGGGGCCCGGGGGCGCCACAGTCGGAGGGGAATGCCACCACCTCGACCGCATCCAGCCCCTCGGCTTTGAGCGCCTCGGTCACTTCGTCCCGCAGCACCTCACAGACGAGAATGGCGAATCTACCGGTCATCACCCGCCCCATTCACCGGTTCGGCGATCCAAACCGATCCAATCCAGGGGATACCGGCCCCAACGGCGCACCGCATCGGAAACGGCCATAAGGACCTCGTCCGGCACCTGCCAGGGAATTTCCCCATGGTTGTCGCTAAGGATAAAGCCGCCTCCGGGCCCGGCTTCGGCGATGGCCTTTTTGACCCTGGCCTCAGCCTCTTTCGGGGTCCAGCGGCGCATGGCAATGCCGTCGAGGTTGCCCAGAACCGTCAGTTTTCCCCGGCAGGCGGTCTTGATTCGGTCCAGGTCCTCTTCCGCACTGACGCCCGCCATCACCGTGCCGGTTTTTGCCAGATCATCAAAAATAGGAAGCCCGCGGCCGGAAGCCAAATGGGTGGCCACCGGCCCCTGAATGCGGGCGATGATGCGGCAGGCCGACGGAAAACCGGTTTTTCGAAACAGATCCGGCGGAACGATCGTGGCAGAGGAAACCGGGTCGAACAGGCAGATGGCGGTCGCCCCGGCCTTGAGCTGAGCATTCGCCCAGTCAATGCAAAACGCCTCATTTACTTTCATCAATCGTTCAAAGAGCATCGGCTGCTCATAGATCAGTTCAATATACCGGTCGAATCCCATCTGCATCACCGGAACGGAAAACGGGGACATCACCACCCCGATCACCGGGACCTCCCCGCCGGAAGCCTCTTTAAGCCCTTCGATCGTCCGAAGCACCCGAACCAGGCAGTCGGCGTCCTCTACCTCGGGAGGGGTCAGACGGAGAATATCTTCAGGATTGCGAATAAAAGGGCGGCCCGAATTGGGCGGCCCGTCCTCGGCGAAAACCACTTCACCGCCCCAGGCCTCTACATCGATCGGCGCGTAAAAAAAACCGCCCAGACAATCATGCCGGTACTTGGCTCGAATCTTTAGTTGGCCCTCCACCACGTGTTCGGGCTTTGAAAAATAGTCCCGAATGGAAAGCCCCAGTTCCCGAGCCCCGTGCAGAGTGGCCAGGAGAAAAAAGGGAACCCGATCCGGCTCCTGATGACCGAGGGTGGTCAACACCCGCTGCATGGATGTCATTTCAGCATGCGTCATGATCCTCCTCCTGCAAACCGCTCGATAATCGCCACCGCATCCGCGGCGCTGTTGCCCACGGCATCGGCGCCCACCTCTCTGCCCAATTTCGGATCGATTCGAAAGGGCGCGCCTCCCGCCACGATCTGAATCCGGGAGCCGGATCGGTCGAGCAGGTCCCTGACCTTTTCCACCCGCAGGGCCGAGGGCAGCATCAGGGCGGAAATCAGCAGCAGTTCAATCTCATCTTCCACAACCTTTCGGGCCAGGGCTTCGGCCTCCATTCGGCCGTAATCCTTCAGGGCAAAGCCGCTCGCCCGAAGGGTGGAATAGACCATCCGCTTGCCCAGAAGATGGTAGTCCTCCAGCACCGCCACCGCCATTCTGGGCTGGTCTTTTCGGGGCTGGCCCGATTCCTGAAGCAGCCCGTCCACCAGGTCTTCGCAGATCCGCCCGCTCATGTAGACCTGAGACAGGGCGATGCTTCCCGTTTCCCAGGCCCGACCGATCCGCTCCAGGGCGGGCACCATAATATGTTCAATCCGCTGAATGACCGACTCGTCGCCTTCCGGCTCAGTCAGCAATCGCCGAGCGGCCAGACGATCCAGCGCCAGCAGGGCCTGTTCAAAGGCTTCTGTCGGAGATGATTCCGAGTGCCTGTTATTCGACGCCATCCGTATTCCCCCCTTTCCGTTCATATCATCTCATATCACCGATCATCCAATGTCCGGCGTACCTTTCCGGTAAGCGAATCCACCGAAAAGGGTTTCTGAAGAAACCGGATCTCGGTGTCCAGGACCCCGTGATGAGCGATGACGTTTTCAGTATAACCGGACATGAAGATCACCTTCAAGCCCGGATATCGTTCCAATGCCCGGCGGGAGAGCTCCTTTCCGTCCATGTCCGGCATGACCACGTCGGTGAGCAGCAGATGGATCGGGTCCGGGTGGTCCTCCATCCGTCGAAGCGCATCTCCGCCGTCGGCGGCGGTCAGGACCGTATATCCCCCCCGTTTCAGGATGCGGCAGGCCAGATTTCGGACCATGTCGTTGTCTTCCACCACCAGTATCGTTTCGGCGCCGCCCGTCCGGGTGAATGCATCTGGATCATGGGATGCGGTTTGCGGGTCCTCCTCCACCCGGGGCAGATACACCTTGAACACCGTCCCCTCTCCCGGTTCACTGTAAACCCAGATATTCCCCCCGTGCTGCTTGACGATGCCGTAGACGGAAGCCAGTCCCAGCCCGGTTCCCAGCTCTTCTTTGGTGGTGAAAAAAGGTTCGAATATATGTTCCCGGACTTCGGCATCCATACCGCAGCCGGTGTCGGATACCGCCAGCATGACATAATCCCCGGGTTCGGCGCCGATATGTTCCCGGCAGTAGGCCTGATCCAGATGCACCGGAAAGACCTCCATCGACAGGGCGCCGCCGTCGGGCATGGCATCCCGGGCGTTTACCGAAAGGTTGATCAACACCTGACCGATCTGGCCGGCATCGGCCGACACCCGGCAGGGACCCTCGGCAAAAAAGGTTTCGATGGCGATATTTTCCCGAATGGTGCTGCGAAGCAGAGAACGGAGATCCCCCACCACCTCCCGCAGGTCGATAACCCGAACATTCAGAAGCTGTTTGCGACCGAAGGCCAGCAGCTGCCGGACCAGGTCCCGGGAGCTGAGAGCCGCCTGATGGATTTCCCGGGCGTGCTCGTGGGACAGGGATTCCGGAGCCAGGTCCTCCAGCAGAAGATCGGCATAGCCGAGCACCGGCGAAAGGAGGTTGTTGAGATCATGGGCCACCCCGGCCGCCAGCCGGCCTATCGATTCGAGCCGTTGGAATTGACGGTTCTGCTCCGCCAGCCGGTGCATTTCCGCCTCGGCCCGTCGCTGTTCGGTCATGTCCCGGGAGACCCCCAGGACCGACTTCACCTCGCCCTCGGCATCCAATTCAGGGGTTAATCGCCAGTCGAGGTAGACCGTTCCGTCGACGCTCTCCCATTCGAACGGGGAATGAACCGGCCGGCCGGTTTCAAATACCGAACGGATCTTTTCCTCCCAGAATTCACAGAGATCCTCGGGAAACCCGCTCTCCCGGTGGGTTTTTCCGAGGATATCCGCCTCGGAAAGCCCGGACACCCGCAGACCGGCCGGGTTCATGTAGGTATGGCGGCATTCCGGGTCGTAGCGCATGATGTAATCGTCGCTGCTTTCGGCCAGAGACCGAAACTGTTCTTCGCTCTCCCGCAGGGCCTCCCGGGTTCGGTATTCCTCGGTCACGTCTCGAAAGACCATCACCACTCCGAGAAGCGGGCCGTCT
>JAABSQ010000245.1 GCA_011390315.1 Desulfobacteraceae bacterium | reverse complement strand
CAGATCATGGATGATATCCGCGAGCTCATCCGGGAAATGAAAGAAGAAGAATTGCATTTGATGGAAGCCCGGTCAACCGATGCCAGGGCAAGCGCAGAATTCACCAAGCAGGTGATCATTTTCGGAACGTTGGTCTCCATCATTCTGTTGGTCGGGGTTGCTTTCCTGATCATTCGAACGATCGTGCAACCCCTGGTGCGGGTGATCGAAGGAATCAGTGAAGGCGCTGAGCAGGTGTCGTCCGCTTCCAACCAGGTCGCCTCCGCCAGCCAGCAGATGGCGGACGGGGCCTCCGAGCAGGCGGCCTCCATGGAGGAAACCTCCTCTTCTTTGGAGGAGATGGCTTCTCTGACCCGCCAAAATGCGGATCATGCGGGCAAGGCGGATGGAATCGCTCACGAGACGCGTAAAAACCTGAATGCCGCAGGCGAAATGATGAAAAGGCTTTCCCAGTCCATTCAGGAAACCCTGAAAGCGAGTGAGGAAACCTACAAGATCGTTAAAACCATTGATGAAATCGCATTTCAGACCAATCTTCTGGCCCTGAACGCCGCCGTGGAAGCCGCCAGAGCGGGCGAGGCCGGGGCCGGATTCGCAGTAGTGGCCGATGAGGTTCGAAATCTTGCCCTGAGAGCGTCGAAAGCCTCCAAAAACACAGCAACCATTATTGAAAACACGGTCAAAAGAGTGGAAGAAGGATCAGAATGGGCGACCTCGGTCTCCAAAACGTTTTCCGAAACTGAAAAAGATGCCGCAACTCTGTTGACTCTGGTGGCCGAAATCGCCGGAGCTTCCCGAGAACAGAGCCAGGGCATCGATCAGGTGAATCAGGCCGTGGCCGAAGCGGACAAGGTCACCCAGATGAACGCGGCCCATGCCGAAGAATCGGCCTCGACCTCCGAGGAAATGAGCGCACAGGCCGAACAGCTGAAAGCGTATGTCGATGATCTGGTGGTGCTGGTTCGGGGCGGCCGGAACGGAAATCAAGCCTCCCGGGAACCGAATTCAATGGGGTTCGACCATCCGATTTTCTCAGGCAGGGTAAAAAGGCGCATTCCCCCCGAGGGGTCGGTCGAGAACCAGGGGGATTCGGATTGGTTTGAACCTGTTTTCGAACGGATTGAGCAGCAGGGCCTGAACCGGCAAGATGAAAGCCCCCGTCTCTTCAATTCGTGGACTAACGGACGGAATGCAGGCAAGAATGGCGGCGGGGACCACAAAGGGGGCGGGAGACTCCTCCAGTAGAAACCGCGTCATCGATAAACGGTGTTCATCCATGGAAAAGCCCGGCTTCCGCCGGGTTTTTCTTGTAATGATGTAGATTTTCCGAATGCTTTTTTTAGAAAAACAAGGATGAACCTTGATTTGGTCTTCAAATTTTCACTTTTCCCCTTGCACCAGCGCCACCAGTTCAGAGACATACTCTTTCAGTTGTTCGGCCTGCCCGTTCATTTCTTCTGAAGTTCCGGCGTTTTCTTCGGAACTGGCCGCAATCTGCTGGACCACCCGGTCCATTTCCGACATGGCTTTGTCTATCTGATCAATGCCGCGGGCCTGGTCATCGGAGGCCGAGGCAATTTCAGAAATCAAATTGCCGATGCCGCTCGAACTCTCAGCCATCCTTTTAAAGGCGTGACCGGTTTCGGTGAGAAGGTGCGTTCCCTGATCGATTTTTTGCACCGTCCCCTGGAGTAATTCCGTGGTATTTTTGGCCGCCTGAGTGGCCCGCAGCGCCAGATTTCTGACCTCATCGGCTACAACCGCAAACCCGGCGCCCGCTTCTCCGGCCCGGGCCGCTTCCACGGCGGCATTGAGGGCGAGCAAATTGGTCTGAAATGCGATTTCATCAATGGTCTTGACGATGTCCGAGGTTTGATGACTGGCTTCTGTGATTTCCCCCATAGATCGGGATAAACTGTCAAAGGATGCTTCAGCCCGTTTTACCTCGGTATTGGCCTCATCCATCAGTTGATCCGCATTCCGGGCGTTCCCGGCATTTTGTTTGATCATGGAGGAGATTTCTTCAAGAGAGGCGGAGGTTTCTTCCACCGAGGCCGCCTGTTCGGAGGCATCCTCGGCCAAAGTCTGACTGGTGGCGGACATTTCTCCGGCCGCCGAAAACATCTGATCCGACGCCAGATCGACTCCGGAGGCGATCCGCTCCAAAGGGCCGGCGATGCCGCTGGAAATAAAATAGACGATCAGGATTAAAACGCCCAGGGAAAGAACGCCGATCAACAAGGCGGTATTTCGGATCTCCCGAGCGCTTTCCATCACCTTGTCCATCGGGATGTTCACCAGAAAAGACCACGGGGTGCCGGTTTCGCCCAAACGGATGGGAACCAGTATCCGCGTGACCTCGGTTCCGAGATATTCGGAATGCTCCGAAGCCAAAAAGGTCTTTCCGGTTCTAACGGCCTCTTTGGCCGACCGCCAAAGGGCTGTCTTTCCGATATCCTCCCCCACCCTGCTTTCATCGGAATGGGCGGCATAGGTCCCGTTGTGGGCGATCAATGCTGCATTGCCGGTTCCATACGGCTGAATTACCTGGATCATTTCTCGAAGGGTATCCAACGTAAAATCGACGCCTACCGCACCGACAACCTCTTCTTCATATTTTATCAAAGACTGAACGGTCGTCATGAGTACATCTTTTCCCCCCACGGGAATGTTGTACGGATCGATAATACTCTCTGTTCCCAACGATTTGGACGCCTCGTAGAGCGCTTCATATTCGACCAGCGGCTCCAGGACGATATTCCCGCCGGCCCGGTTCCAGTTGGGAATGAACCGTCCGGTTTCATCATGCCCGGTGGCATCTGAAAACTCGCTGTCCCTCGCATCCAGCGCGTTCGGGTCCCAGACACTCCACACCGCGAAAAAATTAGGACTTTCATTTAGAACCTGGCGAAGCATTCCATTCATCACATTCCGGTCAGGCAGACCCTCACTGTTTTTAATGGCCGTGAAAACGTCCCCCAAGGTCCGAGAGACATTCAGGGCGGTGTTGATTTCGTTCGCGATCTCGGCACTGAAGCGAAAGGCAAGTTCCCGGTTCTTTTCCAGGGCCTCGGCCTTTACGGAACGGCTCGCCTGAATTGCGACCCCGACGATCGTCAAACAGAATGCAAGGGCGACGATCGAACAGATGGGCAGTAACATTCTTTTTTTTAGGCTGAAATTCTTTAACATTAATAATAGTGCTCCGTAACTCATGAGTATAAAGAAATAATTCTCTGTTATTTTTCAGGAGTTCAACTCCTGAGCACAATCGTAACCAGTCCAGGGGAAAAAAGCTACACCGGTTTTCAGCCGCCGCCCTTCCGCTCTTCCGAAGCTCCTTACCCCTCATCAAAAGCCCTGTCCCAACCGAAACGGTCTGCTTGATTCAGTTCTGCTGCCGTTAATGTAATCCGCAACATCTCCCCCCGCCCCCACAACCGCATCCGCGGCCCCCAGGTGCCGGCCCCGCGGGATACGATGGCTGTCATTCCCTGAATGGTGTATTCCCCGTGAATCAGCGGATAGACCCGCCGAACCAGATAGGGGAAGGGCCAGATCTGGCCGTTGTGGGTGTGGCCGGAGAGCATCAGGTCGACCCCCGCATCCGCCGCCTGCTCCGCCTGGACGGGGGTGTGGGACAGCAGCACCGTGGCCCCCGGCGGTCTTCCCGACAGGGTTCGGGCCAGGAGGTCGTCGCCCGAACCGAACCGGCGGGAGGTCCTCAGGTCATCCACCCCGGACAGGATCAGCCCGGGGCCGATTTCGGTCCACCGGTTGCGCAGCACCGCAACCCCGGCGTCCTCCAGAAGACGGACGCATTTTTCCGCACCCCGGTAGAATTCATGATTGCCCAACACCGCCCAGACCCCCAGGGGCGGATCGAGGCGGCCAAACAGCGGTGTTATCCGGGAAATGGCGCCGTCGTGCCCGTCCAGAATGTCGCCCACCAGGACCACCAGGTCGGGATCGAGGTCCTGAACCTGTTTCACCCGGGCATCCAGCCAGCCTCTGCCCAGCAGGGTACCCAGATGCATGTCGGAGAGGGCGACCATAACCCGGCCGTCCATTTCCGGGGAAAGGCCCTTCAAGGAAACGGAATAGTCCCGCACCGCCGGGGGCCGCATCCCCTGGACCAGGGCCAGAAGCGAGAGAACTCCGCCCAGGGCCAGGGCCCATCCCCGCACCCCGGGCGCCGACCGGGAAAACAGGAGACCGAAAAGCGTGACCAGGTCCGCAGCCAAAAGGCAGATAAACAGCAGAAACAGGGCCCCCATCCAGCCCATGCCTGTAAACTCCAGGAGCCACATCCATTCGCCGTGGTGGTGGCGAAGGGCGCGGCTCAGGTAGAAGACCACCCACAGGAGCAGACCGAGCCCCAGAAGGTATTTGAGCGGCAGATGCTGTTTGATCCAGGGGACCGTGGCGGCACGTCCGAATACATAGAGGTGCATGACCGTGCAGACCGATAGAAGGATGATTCCGAACATGGGATTACTTTCGCAGGGATGAACCGGCCGGCAGCCGAATGCCGCGGCGTTCCAGCAGGCTGCCTTCGGCCAGGTAGAGGTCGATCAGGGCGAGGCGGTATTGGACCACGGCTTCCACTTCGGCGATCCGGCTTTCCAGAAGGTCCCGCTGGGACTGGGCCACCGCCAGACCGGCGCCGGCGCCGACCTCGAACCGCTCGGTTTCAGCCCGCAGGGTTTCCTCTTGCAGTTCCCGGGTGGCGGCGGAAGCGGTGATCTGCTGCCGGGCCCGCTCCGCCTCGTTCACGGCGAGCCGCACATCCAGCCGAACCAGTTGTTCGAGATTGGCGACCGCCGCATCCGCCTGCTGCACCGAGGCCCTTGCCGCCAGGTCCCGGGCTTTGGCGGCCCGGTTGATCAGATAGTGGTTCAGGCGAACCCCGGCGGCGACATCATAGGTGTCGCCGTCCAGCTCTTTGAAGGAGTCGGAAAAGGTGTCGGCGTAGCCGGTCCGGCCCAGGGCCGCGAAAAAATCGAGCCGGGGCAGCAGCCCGTTTCGAGTGACGATGGTCTCCAGGCGATTCTGTGCCAGACGAAGCCGGGCCTCCCCCAGGTCCGGGCGGGAATCCACGGCGAGCCGAAGCCGATCGGCCAGGTCGGTGATGGGCCGGGGATCGACTTGCAGCTCGCTGACGGCGTTCAACTCCCGGTTCGAAGACAGGCCCGAACCCGGCGGATTGATCAACCGCAGAAGCCGTAACCGGTTATCCGCCAGCCGGCTTCGGGCGTCGATCAGGGCCTGAAGGTGCAGGGCCACCTGGGCCCGGGCCGCGGCCGCCTCGATTTCAGGAAGCAGCCCCACCGAAATCCGTGCCTCGGCCTCCTCCAGCTGCTGCCGGGCCACGGATAGCGACTCCTCGAAGATGGCGATTTCCCGGTTCGCCAGCACATAATTCCAGTAGACCTTTTCCGTCTCCGCCAGAAGGG
>JAABSQ010000244.1 GCA_011390315.1 Desulfobacteraceae bacterium | reverse complement strand
GGCATATCGGACAGCATCCTGACCAAAGACCGCGCCGCTGAAATCTCGGAAACCATCCGGGGGGTCCTGTCCGTAGTGAATAAAGTCGAAGTCAGGACCGCGGAAAGACCCGCTTCGGAGATTCGAACCGACATCAAACGGAAACTGGAAAACAACCCGGCGACGAATGCCTCAAAGATTCAGGTGGAGGTCAATGATTCGACGGTCACGATCACCGGTGAAGTCCCTTCAGGTGCGGACAAAAAGCTTGCTGAAATGATGGCCGAATCGGTTCGGGGGGTATCCGGCGTCTACAACCGGATCTCGGTCGTCCGGGTGGAAACCCGGTCCGATGAGGCGATCAAAGAAGATATCGAGCAGAGATACGCCTGGGATGTCTGGCTGAATGAAGAGAATATCGATGTTGCGGTGAAAGACGGCAGTGTACTCCTGAGCGGCACAGTGGGCAGCCCCGTGATCAAGCAGCGGGCCTTGGACAAGGCATGGATCATCGGTGTCGATGAGGTCGTCCCCGAAAAACTGAAGGTCGACCCGGCCGTTCTCGACATGCAGCTGCCGAGAAAACGGATAGAAATCTCGGATAAAGCAATTGCCCGGGCGATTCTTAATGCCTCTAAATATGACCCGAGAACCCGAAAGGCCGACCCCGAGGTCTATGTCGAGGACGGCGTGGTGCGGCTGGACGGGTATGTGGAAAACCTTCAAACCCGCCAGACCCTGGAGAATATCGCACGAAATACCGTCGGCGTCATTTCCGTCCGCAATGACGTGCAGATCGAACCGGGCATGATCGAATCTCCGGACCCCATGGTGGACCGGGACCATCGGCTCGGGGAAAAGGTGCGGGCGGTCCTGCAGTCCGATCCATACATCCCTCAGGATCAGATCGGCATAGAGGTTAATCAGGGGGCGATCCGTCTGAAAGGCATCGTGGATTCACAATTTATCAAAGAACGGGCCACCGATCTTATTTCCGAGCTGACCGGGACGTTGATCATCAGAAACGATCTTCGGGTTCGGAATGATTGGAAAGAAAAAGAAGACTGGAAAATTCGGGAGGACGTCACCGACCAGCTCTTTTGGTCGCCGTTCGTCAGCGGAGGAGAGATCACGGTCCTGGTGGAAGACGGGGTGGTGACCCTCAAGGGCGAGGTAAAGGATCTTCAGGAACGTCGCATCGCCACCAAGAACGCCATGGACGGCGGCGCCAGAAAGGTTCGAAATCTGCTGGAAGTCACACAGCCCCGATAACATTCCGCATCGCATCCGGAAGCCGTTCTTCACCGGACGGTTCATCTTCACCACCTCCCGGTCCGGGAGGTAGAATAGGCCTTGAAAGGAATCCGACTCATGGGATTATACAACCTGGATAAAATCTTCAAACCGGAATCGGTGGCCGTCATCGGCGCCAGCGAGAAAAAAGAGAGCATCGGCCGCGCCATCATGGAAAATCTGGTGGAAGGCGGTTTCAAAGGAGATATCATACCGGTCAACCCCAAGCACGACCGGGTGCTCGACCGAACCTGTTATCCGTCCCTTTCCGAGGCCGATGCCACCCCCGACCTGGCGGTGATCGCCACCCCCATTCAAACCGTGCCGGATATGATCGATGAATGCGCCCGGATCGGGGTCGGCGGCGCCATCATCATCTCGGCCGGCGGAAAAGAGATGGGCGAAGAAGGGGAAAAACTGGAAGAAGATATTCAAAAACGGGCAGCCGAAGGCGGGGTGCGGCTGATCGGCCCCAACTGTCTGGGAATCATTCGGCCCGGAAAAAATCTCAATGCCAGCTTTGCCAATCAGATGCCCCTGGAGGGAAAACTGGCATTCGTCTCTCAGAGCGGGGCCATCTGTACGGCCATTCTGGACCTTTCTCTTCAGGAGAATTTCGGATTCAGCCATTTCGTCAGCATCGGTTCCATGGCGGATGTCGATTTCGGAGACCTCATCGACTACCAGGGCCACGCCGGGGATGTCAGCAGCATACTGCTGTATGTCGAAAGCCTCACCCACATCCGCAAATTCATGAGCGCGGCCCGGTCGGTATCCCGAATCAAACCGATCGTGGTTCTCAAATCCGGCAAGAGCGAGGCCGGGGCCAAGGCGGCCGCCTCCCACACCGGCGCCATGGCCGGAGAAGACGCGGTCTATGACGCCGCCTTCAAACGGGCCGGCATCGTGCGGGTCAACACCATCGGGGAACTCTTCGACTGCGCCGAAATCATGTCCAAACAGCCCCTGCCGCAAAATTCCCGGTTGGGAATCATCACCAATGCCGGCGGCTCCGGGGTAATGGCCGCGGATGCCCTGGCCGAACACGGCGGAAATATCGAACCCCTCAAGAAAGAAACCCTCGACAAGCTGAATGAAGTGCTGCCGCCCCACTGGAGCCGCAACAACCCCATGGATATCATCGGCGACGCCACGGCCGACCGATATCGAAAGGCGGTTGAGATCTGCATGGAAGCGGATGAATTCGACGGGCTGCTGGTGATTTTCAATCCCCAGGCTATGAGCGACCCGGCCGAGGTGGCCCGGGCACTGACCGAACTTCTGGAAAAAAAATCCTATCCGATTTTCACCTGCTGGATGGGCGGAGCCGATGCGGCCAAAGGGCAACAGGTCCTGAATGCGGCCTCCATCCCCACCTACGACACACCGGAACAGGCCATCAGGGCCTTCATGTACATGCACACCTATTCCCGGCGCCTGGAGGCGTTGACCGAAATCCCGCCCCGGCTGTCCCGTTCCCTGAGCTTTGACCGGGAGACGGCCGAACCGCTGATTCAGGAAGGTCTGGGTCGGGAAGACGGGGTGCTCACCGAGGCCGAATCGAAAAAAATCCTCGACGCCTACGGTATACCGGTGAACCGGACCGAGATCGCCGGCTCGGAAGACGAAGCGGTCCAATTGGCCGAGGATATGGGCTACCCCCTGGTGATGAAGGTCCATTCCATCGATATCAGCCACAAATCGGATGCGGACGGGGTCCAGCTCGACCTGCGAAATGAGTCGGACGTGCGGAAAGCCTATGATCGCATCCTGAAGGGCGCCGAATCCTACGATCCGGAGGCCGAGGTCCTGGGGGTCACGCTGCAGCCCATGTTCCTGCGACCCGATTTCGAAATCCTGATGGGGGCCAAGAAAGACCCCAATTTCGGACCGGTGATTCTGTTCGGCACCGGCGGCACCCTGGCCGAGGTGGTCAAGGACCGGGCTCTGGGCCTGCCGCCCATGAACCGGCTTCTGGCCCGAAGACTGATGGAAGAGACCCGAATCTATCCGCTGCTCAAGGGATACCGCAACAAACCCGAGGCGGACCGGGAGCTTCTGGAAGAGATGATCATTCGGTTGTCCCAGCTGGTCACCGATTTTCCGCAGATATCGGAACTCGACATGAACCCGGTGATCGTTCAGGACGGAAAACCGGTGGCGGTGGATGCCCGAATCAGGGTCGAGGCCGTCGATACCGAGGTCCCCCACCATCTGGTCATCAGCCCCTATCCGGCCGAGCTGGAATCCCATGAAAAAACAGACGAGGGCCTGCCGATCTTCGTCCGTCCCATCAAGCCGGAAGACGCCCCGCTGTTCGAGGAGTTGTTCAATACCCTGTCCAAAACCAGCATCTACCATCGGTTTTTCAACCCCATCAAATCCCTGAGCCGGAAAATGCTGGCCCGCTTCACTCAGATCGACTACGACCGCCAGATCGCCATGGTGGCGATGGATGATCGGGAAGAGGAAGCGGAAAAGATGCTCGGGGTCGCTCGAATCATTGCCGATCCGGACGGAAAGACCGCCGAATTCGCCGTGCTCATCGGAGACCCCTGGCACGGCAAAGGGATCGGGGCCGTGCTGCTGCAACGATGCCTGGATCTCGCCCGGGAACGCGGCATCCGCACCATCTGG
Organism: Desulfobacteraceae bacterium; assembly: GCA_011390315.1. Taxonomy (GTDB): domain Bacteria; phylum Desulfobacterota; class Desulfobacteria; order Desulfobacterales; family Desulfococcaceae; genus JAABSQ01. The sequence continues at coordinate 1,553 of JAABSQ010000244.1, read as the reverse complement.
GGCACCGTGCTCAAAGAAAACCGGGGCATGCTGGCCCTGAGCAAAAAACTGGGTTTCGAGGTCAAGCCGGAACCCGGGACCGGTGAGTATGAGATGTTGATGGAATTCGACCGCTGATTATCGACCGCTGATTATCATGATGCTTCGGATGACGCAGATGAAGACCCTCTGCTTCATCCGATTCGGCACAGTCGAATATTTCGGTAATCGGCATTCATCACATTCAGAATCCGATTCAATCGGTCGACCGGCCGGGTTCGATCCGGGTCATCCTTATCATCCGGATTATCTGCGGTCCAGAATTGAGAGGCATCCATTGTTTATGTCTTTCATTCTGCTACCTATCTTGACATAGAAGAACATTTCATGTAACAGTGGTGGGGAATGTGAAAATTCCGCATTCGAAAACGGCTGAACCTGCCGTCTAAAACCCGAGGAGGTGCAAGTGGAAACCATCAGCTTTATGATCGACCGTGCTCCGGAAATGTGGCGGATGTTCTGGGAGCATGCATACCTGGTCGGAATCGCCGTCGGCATCGCTCTGGCCACCGGGATTCCCATCGGCGTCTTCATCACCTTCAATAAAAAGGCGGCCGATACCGTCCTCTATATTGCGGGCATCATCATCACCATCCCCTCGGTCGCCCTCTTCGGGCTCATGATTCCCATTCTGGCCGTCTTCAACATGGGCATCGGTACGGTGCCGGCGGTCATCGCCCTGGTGCTCTACTGCCAGCTGCCGATCATCCGCAATACCTACTCGGCCATCAAAAACATCGACCCGGCCATGGTGGACGCCGGCCGCGGCATGGGCATGACCCGCACCCAGATCATGGTCAAGGTCCAGCTGCCGCTGGCCCTGGGCGTCATCTTCGCCGGGGTCCGGGTGGCGGTGGTCATGTCCATCGGCATCGCCGCCATCGCCGCCTACATCGGCGCCGGCGGTCTGGGCAATTACATCTTTCGGGGCATCGCCACCACCTATGATGAAATGCTGTTTGCCGGCGCCATCGCCGTATCGGTAATGGCCATCGTGGCCGACGTGGTCTTCGGATGGATTGAAAAGGCATTGATGTCCAAAGGATTGAGTACATAGCCGCTGAAGGTATGACAGCGATACGCAATTTAAAATAGAGGAGTCGCCTACTAATGAGCAATTCAACGGATCAAAATCCCCAGGCACCGGCGCCGGAGGTCAAGGATCAGATATCCGACCCCGAATCCGAAGACAGAAGCACCCTTCGGCTGGAGCGGCTGACCAAGCTCTACCCGGGAAGCGATCAACCCGCCGTCGACAGCGTCACCATGACCGTTCCGGCGGGGGAAATCTGCATTTTCATCGGACCGTCCGGATGCGGAAAAACGACTCTGATGCGCATGCTCAACCGCCTGCTGCCGATTACCTCCGGAAAGGTTTTTCTGGGTGGTCAGGATGTTTCCCAACTGGATGTGATTCAGCTTCGCCGGGGGATCGGGTATGCCATTCAGCAGATCGGGCTTTTTCCGAACATGACCGTCCGGGACAATATCGGGGTGGTTCCGAAGCTTCTGAA
>JAABSQ010000243.1 GCA_011390315.1 Desulfobacteraceae bacterium | reverse complement strand
CCAGTCCCCAGACGGTGCCTTATGGCGGCGATGGTTCCGCCGTCACCGCCGTCCCGGCCCCCGGCCATTATTTCGTGGAATGGAGCGACAGCGAAACCGCCAACCCCCGAACCGATCTTACCGTCACCGTAAACATTTCCGTCACCGCCGTTTTCGCCTTCGGGACCGACCGGGAAGGCGACATCGACGGCGACGACGACGTGGACCTGGCCGACGCCATCGCCGGGTTGAAACTCCTGGCCGGCATCCCGCCGGCAAGCGTCAACCTCGGCGCGGACGTGAGCGAGGACGGGCGCATCGGCCTGGAAGAGGTGATTTTCGCGCTTCAGAAGGTGGCCGAACTGCGGTGACCTTTTTCTACCCATATTCGCAGGCTGCAATCGAGATTTCGGCAGCCTGCGAATATGGGTTTTTTAATCCGACACCTGGTATCCACCGCCTGCCGATGCCACGGGGTGCTCACCGGGACCGCCCGCCTGTGACGACGGGCCTTTGGTTTTCAGTTGGCCGACGAGATAACCCGACGTCATTCCGTAATTCGGGATTTTCCGGAAGGGGTACTGCTTTTTTGGTCGGCCGTCTCGGCCAGCGGCGGCGGGTCCTCTCCCGTCATCTTCTCCCCCGCCACATCTTCCATTCCCACCGGCTCGATCCATCCCTGTTCCGCGGCATGGCGGGCCATCTCCATGGTGTCTTCCTCCAGCACCAGCATGCTGCCGTCGGCCTCGATCTGCTCGGCCAACCGTGCGATGGCCCGGTCCCGCAGTATCGATCCGTCCACCCGCCGAATGTAGACGCATTTGATCCGTCCGGGATGGGTCCGGACCACTTCGGTATAGATTTCCGGGTCTTTCTGACCGCTGTCGCCGATCAGAATAAAGGGCAACCGGCGATACGCCTCGAGCATGTTCGAAATAAGCTGAAATTTATGGCCTCGGACGGAGGCGGGCTTCAACCCCTCCCGGGAGAACCCCCAGTCGCGCAGATAGATCACCGGGCCGATGGGAATGCCGTGAAGGTTGAAAAAATCGGAGAGTACGTCATACAGGTTCCAGGGACCCCGGGATACGTAGAGGATCGGATTCAACGGCTCCCCCTCCCTGCCCTCATGGAGGGCCCGATAAAAGGCGGCCACCCCGGGAAAAGGCAGGCGGGTTCGGGCGTTTTTCAGAAACAGCGATTGCATCATGCGGAAAAAATTGGTGGCTTGCGTGGGCACCACCGTATCATCGATATCGCTGATGACCGCGTGGCGGGCGTTCATAGGAGGAACCAGCACCTGGGCGGAAAACCGCCGCCCCTTGTCCAGAAAACGGGAGGAGCGCAGTTCCAGGAAGCCGTATTGCCAATACCGGCCGGTCGGGGGTTCCTTGGGGGCGAACCGGAATTCGAAAAATCCCTGCTCGTCGGTGCGGGTCTCGACCCGCCGCCCGCCTATGCTGCAAGCCACCTTGGTGCCGGGAATCGGCATTCGGGTAAGGCGCATGTACATGTTCCAGAGGTTTTTCCAGAAGGCGTCGGTTTCCGAAATGGGCCGAATCGGTTTATGCTCCACCACCCGGCCCTTGACGGTGTAAATGGAATCCGATCCATATCCTTTGAAGGGAAGGATATCCACCCGGTTCAACATTCCGGAGGCGGCCTTGAGATGGTACCGCACCCGCAGCACCATTCGGCTGATCAGGGTGAGTCCTCTGGCTAAAATTTTCATGAATTTTTCTCTCCTGATGTATTCTTCCGCATAAGATTCGAGGGCTGACGCCGTCCGGATACTGATTGGATTTTAATAATAATCGACGGCGATGTGGTTGATGCTGTGCTCCGCTTCCACCTGTACTTTCCAGAAATTCTCACTGTCTCCCATCCCCACCTTGTAAAGATAATAGAGGATACTGAGGCAAGTCCGGGCCTGAAACAGCACCACCTGATCCCCGAAATCATCATCCAATTCATCGGCGGCCTCCGTATAAGCATTCTGAAAGATATCACCGGGCGCCTTTTGAAGAATGTGCGGCTCCGAAAAGAACTGGTTGCGGTACTGGGCCATGAAGGCGCCCACGTCAAAAGCCCGGGGCAGCTGGAAAGAGCTGTCAAAATCGATTACCGCCGCAAAAAGCGAATCCGAATGTTGGGGATCATCCTGACCGATGAAGATGTTTTTGGGATGAAAATCGCCGTGGCCCTGCATCACCCGCTCGGGCCTCTCCTGATAGAGAATACGTTCGGTGTTCAGCACCGCTTCCAGAATTTCGCGAATGCGGTCCCGTTTCTTGTGTTGATTGAGAAATATATCTTTTATATACCAGTTGAGCCGTTGAGGCTCGATTTCCAGAAACTCTTCGGCCGGGGTCAAAGCGAGCTTTAGATTGTGATAAGCGGCCAGCCACCGGCCGGCCAACTGAAGGTATTTCCGAGCGGTTTTCGGTTCCGCCCTGCAAATCCGGTTGAATAGAGTTTCTCCCTTTACCGACTGCTCGATCAATACCCGGTTTTCCGGGTCCTCATCCAGCGGTTTGGGTACACGAAATGGGCCGGTGTCGAACCCGTGGTCGATCAGGGTGTTCAGGATGTGAAAAGTCCGTTTGGCGTCCCGCCACTCCTTGTGGGTTTCATAGTTCTTGACGATCAGCTCTTCCCGGCCGCCGTCCCCGGTATTGGTGCCGATCCGGAGTTCACGGACCCGGGTATGGCTGGCGCCGAGCCTCGGAATCTCCCGGAAATAAGGGCGGCACCGGCCGGCCCGGATCTCTTCGGCCAGGGCGGCTATGTCGGTGACCGGATGATCGAATCGGGTCGGGTAGGCGCCGGCGTAACTGAGGGCATGGGTATCGGTGCCGCCGATGGCGGTGAACTTATGCCGGTGCCAGTCTTCCAGGGCTCGGTTGCTTTCCGAAATGGACTGGTTTGAACTGAAGATCTCCACCGCATCGATCATGGGATGAAGGAGTTTTTCCGCATCGGGCGTATGCCCGTGGCGGTAAGGATGGGCCCAGATGAGAGCCGCTTCGGGGAATTCATTGCGAATTTCGGCCAGCGGGGTGTGTTTGGGCACCGTCCGGTCCGCCCCGATAACCAGCACATCGCCGAAATCATTGGTGGTGGTCTCCTGGCCTGAGAGCACCAGAAAAAATTCCTGAACCCCCGCCTTCTCGCGAATGTCTTCAAGCGCCTCATCGGACCAGAGGTGGTGGTGGTCGGTCAGCACGATTCCCTGAAGCCCCGATTCAAAAACCCGTCGAACCAGATCAACAGCGGTTACATGGCTGCATCGTGAGTATTCGGAAGAGTGGCAGTGAATTTCAATGTTCATACAAGCGTTTCTCCACAAGGGTATCCGTTCAGATGGCGATTTCAAACAAAGGTAAGATTTATTAATCGGAATTTCAATACTGTAATTTCCTCCCTATTGGCAGAACGTCCTGCGGTGTTTATATTAGGGAGCTTGAGCAGACACCCTGAAAAAACGACGGTTTTCTGGAGGATCCATGGAACTTACCGATCAAAACTTCCCCGCGGTATCCAAGGCGGGCGACATTATCAGCAAAGCCCGCCATCTGAACCTGGATACTCGGATTCTGTACGAGGCGGTCATCGATCTTGCCTCGGAGGGGTTGGTCACCGCCGGCTGCATTAATCTGGCGGCGGGTATTCTGCTGGATGATCTGGGGTTGCCGAACTATTTTTTTGAAAACATCCGGAAGAATTCCCTGAAGCACATTCTGGCTTCCATCGCCTCCGGCATGCGGGTCAAAAACAATAGACCCTTCCTGCACGGGCTCGTGGCGGACATCGATTTCAATGCGGAACATGTAAACGATGTTCAACGGGTCAGAATCGCCACCGAAGAGACCCGGGACAAAATGGAAGCGATCCTCGCCGGGCTGATGTCGGGGCACCGGCGCGAATATTATTACAACCCCGACAGCCGGTATTATACCTATGTCATTCGACCCGAAACCGTTCGGGATTATACGGAAAAAGAGTTTGAAACCTCCAGGTTTTTATTCAATCTGGCCGGAGATTACAAGACCACTCCGGAGCCCACCCGCCGGCGGTATGAAAATTTTCTGAAAGTCTCTGAAAAGTCGGTCCCCCCCCTGATCGAATCCTTTATTCTGCCGGATACCGGAGAGACCCGTCTCATGTTCAACAGCGATTTTCCGGTTCCGCAACTGCCGGTGTTCAGAAAGCTGTTCGAAGACCACGGCCTGATCCTGAAACGGGCTTACTGGGAACCGTACCGGGGAAAAACGGCCGTCCCCTCCTCCATTTGCTCCCTCTATGCCAACGAAGAACTGTCCGTGAAAAGAGAATCCCTCCTGGTCCGGGATCTCGGGGACTATCTTGCTTTCCGCGTAGGGGATATTACCGAACTCTATGTTCAGGGGGAACTGAGCTTCCAAGAGATGCTGTTTGCCGGCAATGCCGTAGATTTTGTCCATATGTTCATTTTCAAGGAGACTGAAAATGCAACGGACCGGGAGATCATGAACAGCCTGACCGGGGATGATTTCATGGATGCGTTCGCGGCCAGAGTCCACACCTCCAACAAATCCATTTACGTCCGTGAGTTCATCAAGGAAACCGTCAAAAAGCATCCGGATTTAATCCGATATCTGTTCGACCTGTTCGACAGCCGGTTCAATCCCTTCGCCGCCAATCGGATCGGTATGGAAACCATCAGGGAAAAAGAGAAGGCGTTTGACAGACTCATCTCCGGCCGGTTCATGGACAATAGACTCGGGTATGAAATTTTCAGGTTTATGTTCAGAATCGTCTCCTGTACCCTCAAAACCAATTTTTACAAACCGGAAAAACGCTCCTTTTCCTTCCGTTTCGACCACAAGGTCCTGGATCCTCTGGTATTCAACCGCTTTGTATACGGCATCTTCTATGTAAACGGTCACTATGCCTGCGGTACCCACATGCGGGCCGGAGACATCGCCAGAGGAGGGCTGAGACTGATTCGCGTTACTCCCGCCAATCATGCGGCGGAGCTCGACAAGGCCGTCCTGCTCAATTATGCCCTGGGCCCCAGAGCGCAACGATTGAAACACAAGGATATCTGCGAAAGCGGCTCCAAAGGGGTGATCGTGCCCCATGCCGATTATATCGGGAAATACGGCCCGGATGCCCTTTTTGATTATACGGAAGGGATCATGGATCTCATGCTGGGTTCTGAACAGATCGTCGATTACCTCGGAAAGCCCGAAATGATATTCCTCGGCCCCGACGAAGGCACCGCCGCTTTGATGGATTCAGTCGCCTACCGCGCGAAAGAAAGAGGCTATAAGTACTGGCGCACCATCACCACGGGAAAAAGCTTCGGTATTCCCCATGACACCTACGGCATGTTCGAAAACCGGGATATTTTCGGCCTCTTTGACCGGGGCGCCTCGGGGACCGAGCTTCAGATCAACGGTGAATCCGTGGTCGTCACCACCGATATGGAAAGGTTGTATGAGGT
>JAABSQ010000242.1 GCA_011390315.1 Desulfobacteraceae bacterium | reverse complement strand
ATCAGGTTCCCTGTCGGTTGTGATCCCGGGTTTGAAACTCCCCCTTATTTGGTTCCGAAGATTTTATCTCCGGCGTCGCCGAGCCCGGGCAGAATATAGCCGATGTCGTTGAGCTTTTCATCCACCGCCGCCACATAGACATCCACATCCGGATGGGTCTCTTCAAGCCGTTTGAGCCCCTCGGGGGCCGCCACCAGAAAGATTCCCCTGATCTGCTTGCAGCCCGACTCCTTGATCAGATCGATGGTCGCTATCAGGGTGCCGCCGGTGGCCAGCATCGGGTCCAGAATCAGGGCGATCCGCTCCTCCATCTGGCTGGTCAGCTTTACGAAATAGCGCACCGGCTCCAGGGTCTCCTCGTTTCGATACAGCCCGACCACGCTGACCCGGGCCGATGGGATCATGTCGATCACCCCGTCCATCATGCCGAGTCCGGCCCGAAGGATGGGCACCACGGTGATCTTTTTTCCCTTGATGGACTGAACCTCGACCGGCCCGGCCCATCCCGTAATGGTGGTGGTTTCGGTTTCCAGGTCTTTGGTGGCTTCATAGGTCAGCAGCCGGGCCACTTCGGATGAGAGATCCCGAAAATCCTTGGTCGAGATGTCGTGTTTTCGCATGAGCCCCAGTTTGTGCCTGATGAGCGGATGATCGGCCACGATGACGGACACGGCGCCTCCTTAAAGTGACGGCTGGTGAAGGAAAATGAGCAAGATCGATTGAATTAAAAAAAGCCGAGGGACCGGGTAAAGGTGTATTTGGCCGGCTCCTTGATCAGCTTGTCCAGGGAATAGCCGGTCTCCCCGGCCGGTGCGGTAAAGGGCAGGGCCACCAACCAGACGGCGGACCCGATGACGGTCGCCCCCAAACTGACCGGACGGATCAATAACAGGTCGAGGATCATGAATCCGGCGGTGGTTTCCTTGTGCTCCTCAAAGGGGTCCTGTGCCCGGGCGGATGTTGCCGGGAGAAGGAAGAAGACGGATACCAAGACCCAAACGGCGACGGCATATCTGAAACGGTGATGCATGGATGCCTCCTTTCGAAACAGTGATCCGGGTAAGAATTGGGGTGGTCTACAGGGATAGCCAAGGGAATGTGACGACCATGCCCCGTTCCACCGAAAACTCCGGTAAATCCGACCTGTAAATTCCGTGTACCCTTCCGCCGACCGGTGAGAATCAGTTCGAATCGGGGGAGGGATTAGGGGTTGAATGCGGGTTCCGTTCGTTTTATAGTCGACGTTTTATCGAGCCTGATTTTATCGAACTCGGTTTGTCGAAACCGGTCGACCAACCCCCTGCCCCTGATGGTAAAGCGACACCAGAATACCGATGGATGCAAAGTAGAAAAAGGCGGTTGATGTGTCAAGCAAAAAGAACCCGCATGCCCGCCGCTTCGCCGTTGGCCCGCCATGACTGAATCTTTGTCCCATATCGAGGTGGCGGTGGCCCTGCCGGTGGAGCGCACCCTGACCTATGCGGTTCCGGCCTCCCTGGCTGCTTACTCTACCATCGGGAAGCGGGTGCTGGCGCCTTTGGGCCGTCGCCGGGTGACCGGTTATGTTCTGGGTCCGGGAAACCCGGACGGCCGGTACCGAATCAAGCGCATTCTGGACGTACTCGACGAGGTGCCGCTGTTTCCCCCTGAAATGATTCCTTTTTTCCGATGGATCGCCGATTATTACATGCATCCCATCGGAGAGGTGATCAAATGCGCACTGCCCGGAGGACTCAACGTCTACGACTGGGTGGTCCTCTCCGTGACGGAAGCGGGAAAACAGGCGCTCTCGGTAAATTTACCGCCGCCGGAAATCGATCTGCTGCGCTATTTGCTGGAAAACGGTCCCTGCCGAATCAAGGATCTTCCCGGCGGTTTAAAAAAGAACCTGCCGGCGGCGGTGATTCCGGTTCTGGAAGACAGGGGATGGGTGGTTCGCCGCAGAGAGCTTCGGGGCGGCATCACCCGAACCAAGATCGAGCGGTTTGTCGCTCTGCCCGAGGAAAACGTTCCGGTCGAGAGGCTTTCAGAGACCCGGCAAAAGATTCTGCGGGCACTCAGCGATTCCGGGGAAATGTCGCTTTCCGAGCTGAAAAAACAGGTGCCCACGGCGGCCAACATGGTCCGCCCCATGGCCGACGCCGGGCAGGTGGTCCTATCGGAAAAACCGGTTTACCGGGACCCCTTCGGCGAAGCCATCGCTCCCGACACCCCCCGGCGCTTGACCGGCGAGCAGGACCAGGTCGTATCGACCCTTCTCGAATCCCTGGGCCAGGGGTTTCGGGCCTATCTTCTGGCCGGGGTGACCGGCAGCGGAAAGACCGAGGTCTACCTTCAGGCGGCCCGCGCGGTGCTCGAACGGGGGCTTCCGATCCTGGTGCTGGTTCCGGAGATCGCCCTGATTTCCCAGATGGAGCGGCGGTTCCGGGCCCGCTTCGGGGAGCGGGTGGCGGTGCTCCACAGCGGATTATCCGGCGGAGAGCGCTACGACCAATGGGTGCGGATTCTTCAGGGGGAGGCCCCGGTGGTGATCGGGGCCCGATCGGCGGTGTTCGCGCCGTTGCCGGCCTTCGGCATGATAATCGTGGATGAAGAGCACGATACCTCCTACAAGCAGGGTTCGGATCTGCTCTATAACGGCCGGGACCTGGCGGTGGTCCGGGCCAAGTTGAGCGGGGCCGCGGTCCTGCTGGGGTCGGCCACCCCGTCGATTCAATCCTATTATAATGTCCGGTCCCAAAAGTTCACCGAGCTGACCCTGAGCCGCCGGGTTGAAAAGCGGCCCCTGCCGGAGATCACCCTGGTGGACCTTCGAAAAAACCGGGAGACCGGGGCCCGGCGCTTTATCACGCCCACCCTGGAGGCGGCCATGCGGCAGGTCCTCGGCCGGGGGGAGCAGGTGCTGATTTTTCTCAATCGCCGGGGATTTGCCAGCTTCCCGGTCTGCGCGGCATGCGGAGAATCGATCCGGTGCAATCACTGCGATATTACCCTGACCTTTCATCGCACCGCCGATGCCTACCGGTGCCACTACTGCGGTTTCACCCGTGCCGCGGCCACCGGATGCACCGTCTGCGGCTCGGCCCGAATCAAGCTTCTCGGGATCGGCACCGAAAAGGTGGAGGGGGCCGTCAATGCGCTGTTTCCGGAGGCCCGGGTGGCCCGAATGGACCGGGACACCACCACCCGCAGGGGATCGGTGCTGAAAATCCTTCGGGGGCTGCAAAACCGGGCCATCGACGTGCTGGTGGGGACCCAGATGGTGGCCAAAGGGCATGATTTTCCGGATATCACCCTGGTGGGGATCATCTGCGCCGACCTCTCCCTGAGCTTTCCCGATTTCCGGGCCGGGGAGCGGACGTTTCAGCTTCTGGCCCAGGTGGCGGGCCGGGCCGGGCGGGGGGATGTGCCCGGCCGGGTGGTGCTCCAGACCTATGCTCCGGACCACTTCAGCATTGTGGCGGCCCGAAGCCAGGATTTCAAAACCTTTTATAAAACGGAAATCGGGTTTCGGAGGGCCCTGGGGTATCCGCCTTTTTCCCGGTTGATTCAGATGCGGATTTCCGGAAAAGATCCCGACAAGACTCGGGAGACCGCCCTGGCCATCGGTGCGCTCTGCCGTCGAATTCGGGAAGGGGAATTTAAAAATACGGTGGAGGTGCTGGGGCCGATCGAGGCCTCCATCGGCCGCATCGCCGATCGGTTTCGGTGGCAGCTGCTGCTGAAGGGGATCCGGGTCAAACCGCTGCATCGGTTTGTCCGGCGGGTGTCGGCCGAGAACCCGGCCCTGTTCAATAATGGACGGGTTCGGGTGGTGATCGATGTGGACCCGTTTTTCATGTCTTAAATGAAAAACGGGTCCGAACGGGGGGCGTTGATCACCGTTTCGGCCGGCCCGGGATCTTTTCCCGGCCCGGCAAGAACTCACTGTCGCTCAAACAGCTTCCCGGCCCGGGAAAAGATCCCGGGGCGGCCTTCACTCAGGCCGAAACGATGATCATGGCCGGCTAATCGGTGTCGGCGGGGGGCTCGGGCTGTTCAAAGAACGCCTCCGGATCGGTGACGAACCGGTCTATTTTCCATCCGGGGACGATGTAGGTCCAGGCGCTCAGTTCTTGATTCAGCTTTTCCACTTCGGCCCTGCGCGGATCCGGATCGAGGGTCGAGTCGTCCTCTCCAGCCGTCTTCTCGGCCGATGCTTCGGCGGGTTCTGCCTGAGAATTCGGAGCGGCGTCGTCCGCCGTTTCCGCCGCCGGCGGATCGGTCTCGGTTGAGGATTCGCTTTCGGGCGTCTCCCCCGTCATCTCTTCGGCCGGCGCCGAGATTTCCGACGGGGCTTGATAGGTCGCTTCCACTTTGAAATAAAAATTGTTTTCGGAGCCTTCGGCCTCATTTCCGGGGATCAGGCGATACACGGCGCCGTCAAAGAGCTGGTATTCCAGGGTCGGGGCCTGGTCAAAGCCGGTCTTGTCGGCGGGAATCGCGGGATCGGCCACATCCTCGATGCGAAACCCGCTCAAAACGCCGAAGGCGCTGTTCACTTTGGAGGGGATCACCTGCTTTCCTTCGGGGGGATTCACGAATTCGGGGGAAGCCCCTTTTTCGGGCCGCTTCAGTGTGTACATGATCTCTCCTTGCGGAGTCAGTGCCCGCACCCGGGCCACGTCTCCGGGCGGTACATCCAGGATTTCCTTTCGCAGCCAGGCGGAAGGATCGGTGTCCAGGATTTTGAAATCCTTGTCCACCAGGTAGACGGTCTCCGCGTCCGCCGGCTTCACGTAGTGGCCCCCGGAACCGGCCGCGGCTTCCCGGGGCTTGCCCACCAGGACCTCGGCCAGGGGTTTCCCCGATGCATCCGCCAGGACGATTTGGGTGGCCTGTTGATCCGCCGGAACGTTCTCCGCAGCCGGCGGCCGCAGGGCGAGCCGGCTCAGGGTGTCTTCGTCGGCGGCAAAGGAGCGCCCGATTTTCATCTCCCGAAGCTTGTCGGCCAGATCGGTGAGTTTGGAAAAATCGGCCGGAAAGCCGTACCGGTTTTCCACCGTCCAGACCGTTTCCCCTTTTTTCAGGGTGACCGAGGCCTCCGGTCCGGTGAGGGCGATTTGAGCGACCTCACCCATGGGAAGTTCCGATAGAAGGGCCTCTCCGGTTCTTTCCGGGTTCTCGGACGTTCGATCGGGATGGACGACGACATAGGCCGCAACGGCGAGAACCAGACACAGGGCCAGCAGCAGAATAAAGGTTTTTGATTTCATATCCGTATTGTCCTCTGTTGATGCAGTCCGATCAGGATCGGATGCTCTTGTTTCGCCGATACAGGCCGTAGCCGAGCCCCGCCAGGGCGACTACGAAGACCATCAGAAAGATGTTCAGAAATTTGACGGTGTTTCCCAGAGACTCGATGTCCGACCGCAGGTTTCGGCGGACCACCTTCAGCTCTCGGTTGATGCGGCGCCGTTCTTCCTGGAATTTCCGAACCTCGGCCTCCTGCTCCG
>JAABSQ010000241.1 GCA_011390315.1 Desulfobacteraceae bacterium | reverse complement strand
TCAACCTGGGGGCCGACGCTTTTCTCACCAAACCGATCGGCGGCGCCGAACTGGTGAGCCAGATTCGAGTGATGCTTCGCATCAAACGGAGCGAAGATCTGCTGCGCCGGGAAAAGGATCTTCTGGAAAACGCCGTTCGGGAGCGTACCCGGGAACTGGCCTGGGAATCCTCCATCAACGAAACCCTGGCGGAACTCTCCGAGGCTTTGCTAAGTCCGCTGTCTCTGGAAGACATCTCGTCCCTGGTGTTGGAAAAAGCACTGGGCCTGACCCGAAGCCCCTACGGATTTGTCGGATTTATTCAACCGGACACCGGCTATCTGATCTGTCCCACTATGACCCGGGGCGTATGGGATTCCTGCGGCATCCCGGGAAAATCTGGGGTTTTTGAAACCTTCGGGGGCCTGTGGGGATGGGTCCTGGAAAACCGGCAGTCCCTTCTGACCAATGCGCCGGCGCAGGATCCCCGGTCCGCGGGCACGCCCGAGGGCCACATTCGAATCGAACGTTTCATCGCCGCGCCCGCCCGAATGCATGACAAGCTGGTGGGGCAGATCGCGCTGGCCAATGCGGAACAGGATTATACCGATCGGGACCTCAAACTGGTGGAACGGCTGTCGACCCTTTTCGCGGTGGCGGTCCAGCGGAAACGATCCGAAGAGGAACTGATCAAAGCCCGGGAGGATGCCGAGGTGGCCAACAAGGCCAAAAGCGAATTCCTGGCCAACATGAGCCATGAGGTCCGCACCCCCATGAACGGGGTCATCGGTATGCTGGGCCTGACCCTGGATACTCAGCTGGACGACAACCAGCGGGAATATCTGGAGATGGCCAAGTATTCGGCGGAATCCCTTTTGAGGCTCCTCAATGATATCCTCGATTTCACCAAAATCGAGGCCGGAAAACTGGATATCCAGAACGCTCCGTTCGACCTGGAAACCATTATCAAATCGGCCATTGTGCCTGTGCGGTTTCAGGCCGATGACAAGTCGCTGAAATTAAACTACCACATTGAATCGAATGTGCCCCGGTCCATGTCCGGGGACCCTGATCGGTTGCGGCAGGTGATTCTCAACCTGCTGCGCAACAGCGTCAAATTCACGCCGGCCGGAGAGGTGGCGATTCGAGTGGAGAAGGTTGCCGAGGGGGCCGCGGCCCGGCAGGAAATGTCGCCGGAGACGGTCAGGCTTCGGTTTTCCGTAACGGATACCGGCATCGGTATTCCCGAAGACAAACTGAATGTGATTTTCGATTCCTTTTCCCAGGGGGACGGCTCCAGCCGACGCAAGTACGGCGGGGTCGGCCTCGGGCTGACCATCTCCAAAAGCCTGGTGGAGCGGATGGGCGGCGCCATCTGGGTGGAAAGCCGGGTGGACGAAGGGGCCGCCTTCTATTTTACTGCCGACTTCGGTCTTTCGGATGGAGCGGTTCAAACCCCGAATGAAGCTCGTCCACAGATCCGCGACAGGCAAAGGGATCGAGGGCCTGCCCGGATTCTGCTGGCCGAAGACGACATCACCAACCAAAAGGTGGTGATCGGAATTCTGGAACAGGAGGGGTATCGGGTGACGGCGGTCGCCGAAGGCCGCTCCTGTCTGGAAAAGCTGGCGGACCAGTTTTTCGATCTCATCCTGATGGATGTTCAGATGCCGGGAATGGACGGCCTCGAAACCACCCGGGCCATACGGGGAACCGGCAACATGATTCCCATCCTCGCCCTCACCGCCCACGCCTATCCCCGGGACCGGGAACGGTGCCTGGCCGCCGGGATGGATGACTATATCACCAAACCCATCAACCGAAACCTGTTTCTGGATACCCTGGAGACCTATATTCCGGCCCAGACCGCCGAGATGCCCCACGCCGGCATTCTGGAAGAATACGGGTTCGACCTGAAACTGATTGCGGAAAAATACAATGGCGACATGCGGGAATTCAAAGACGCCCTGACCCGTTTTCTGAAGAAGGCGCCGCCTGAAATTCAGAAGATTCGGGAGGCCATCGCGGCCCGGGACGATACCATGCTGGAGAATCATGCGGATCGGCTGAAAAAGATCACGACCGAGGCCGGTATTCCCCGAATGTCGGAATCATCCTTTCGGCTGAAACTGGCCGCCCGGAACGGCGACATCGAAAAATCCTGCACCTTGACCGGCCAGCTCGAAAAGGAACTCGGAGGCGTGAGAACTTTGCTTCACCGGTTAAGATGACGGTATGAAAGGGAGTGGAAAGATGATGAAGATATTGATTGTGGAGGATGATTTTATCTCCCGGCGAATACTCAAGGAGATTCTGTCCGAATACGGCAACTGCGATGTGGTGGTGGATGGAGAAGAGGCGATTCAGGCCTTTCAGCTGGCTCATGAGGAAAAGGCGCTCTATGATCTGATCTGCCTCGACATCATGATGCCCAATATGGACGGGCATGAAGCCCTTACCCGGATTCGGGAGTTTGAAAAGGGCCGGGGCATCAGCGGGGCGTCGGAGGTGAAGGTGATTATGGTGACCGCTCTGGATGATCCGAAGACGGTATTCAAGGCCTACTATCGGGGCGGCGCCACCTCCTATATCGTCAAGCCCATTGAAAAGGAGAAGCTGGTCGAAGAACTGCGGGTGCTCGGATTGATTCGGTGATCACCGGAAACCGATCATGAGGAAACTCGTCCAAAAAGCCGGCTCGCTCCTGGACCGGGTTAGGGCATACGGCCGACGTCTGAAGCGGATGCGCTGCGGCGATCCACCTCGGTGGACCCGCGGGTTGGTCCGAGTTTTTCAAGGGGCGGACGCCCGGATTCGCCGGCTCGTCGAGGGATGGAACCGGTTTCGCCGTCTTCGGGCCCAGTCTCGGGAGGTACCCCGAATCCTGGCGACAATGCCCGAGATGGCCGGCTCTCTGGAATCGACCATGGGCGAGGTGGAGGAAAATTTCCTGAACCTGGGACGGGAACTCCAGTCTCTTTCCGCAGACGCCAACGCATTGGCCGGCCGAATGCGGCAGTCGGCCCAGTCCATCGGACGGGGGGATACCGGGGAGAGTTTTCTGGAGAATCTCGACGCGGTGGTGCGGTCCGCTTTGGCGGAATTGGATGATTGCCGCAACGGCATTCTGGAGAATCTCAACGCCATCGATGCGGGGCTTACGCATCTGGGAAAACTGGTCACTATCTGTACCACCATCGACCAGATCGGAATGTCGCTGAGCGTCGTCAGCTTCAATATCGCGGTGGAATCGAGCCGGTCACCCGAAGCCCAGGCCATGTTCGAGGCGTTTACCGATGAAATTCGAAAACTTTCCACCCGAATTTCCCGAATTTCCCAGTCCATTCTTCAGGATGCCGGCGCCACGCGCCTGCGGCAGAGCGAGGCCCAGGATGAGATCCTGAAGGGGCTTTTCACCTTTAATAAGCTCAATCGCAGCGCCCAGAAGGTGGTCGAGGAAGCGGTCGAGGAAATCCGAGATATTCTGGAGCTGTCCATGGAGGCGCTGGAGCGATCCGATCGACACTCCAGGGACATTTCCGACCAGATCGGCGAGGTGGTGGTCTCTATCCAGTTCCATGATATCGCCCGGCAGAAGATCGAACATATCGCCTGGGCCCTTCGGGACCTGGCCAAAGACGATTCCGAAAGACCGGGCGAAGATGGTCCGGCGCCGTGGACCGCGGGCCGGGCCGGGAAGGTGATCGGACTTCAGGCCGCCCAGTTGGAGGAGGTGGTCGAAGAGATTCAGGCCGCCCGGGACAAGAGCGACTCGGCTTTTCATGCTCTGGACCGTCTGGTGGAGCGACTGGTGACGGATGTCTCCATGTCCGATGAGGAGGGCCGGGAGGAGGGGCGTCTTCAGGATCGGATCGGCGCCCTTCAAAAGGGCCTGGAGCAGCTTCGGGACCTGCTGGACCAGGGGCGCCGGCTGGAGACCCGGATTCAGGAAACGGCGGAGCAGGTTTCCGATACCGCCTCCTCTCTTTCCGAACATATCGACAAGGTACGGTCCATCAGCATGGATCTGCACCTCAAGGCCCTCAACGCCGTGGTCAAATCGGCCCGACTTCGGGAAGAAGGCAGAGCTTTGGAAGTCCTCGCCCAGGAGGTGAGCAAACTCTCCATGCAGGCGGAGGGCTTCGTCACCGAGGTGGTGGATATTCTGCAAAGCCTGGTGGCCCTTTCCCTGGATTTGGAACTGGGATCCTGGAATGATGATGAAACCGAGGAGGAAGACGCCATTGAAACCGGCATTCGGGTGGTCGGTCAGTACAACCAGCAGTGTCGCACCGAAACCCAGGCCGCTCTGGAGCACTCCCGTGCGTTGCGGTCCGAAATCCATCGTACAGGGGATGGGCTCGATTTTCTGAGCACCCTGTCCACCCGACTCTCCGGGTATCTCGATCAGATCCGTCAGAAGGGAGAGGCCCTGGATGCCCGGGTCGATTCGGAAGTGGAGGATGCGGACGAGGCCCTGGAGCAGGTCGCCCGACGATACACCATGGACAGTGAACGTCAGTTGCACCGGCAGCAGATCGGGGGCCGGCAGGCGGTGCTGTCATGGCCTGAGGAGACGGTCGAGGTTCTGGATTCAGATGAACTGTTGTTTCCGGAACTCGATTCTGAAAAAGAGGAAGACACCGAAGCCGACGAGGATATGGGGGATAATGTCGAATTGTTTTGACGTCGACCGGGCCGATCATCGGCCGAACTACGGAGGAAGCTGAACATGATTACGCTCGAAGAAGGCATCAAAGTCACGACCGAAGAAAGAGACGGCAATCTGCTGGTGATTCCGGAAGGACCCCTGACCATCTATGAAGTCGGCGCACTCCACCAGACCTTTGCCTCTGGGTTTACAGACCGCGGGGGGTTGCTTCTGGACCTGAACGGGGTGACCGAATGCGATACGGCCGGGGTGCAGCTCTTGTGTTCGGCTCGAAAAACCGCCGAAGAAAACGATGCCTCCTTCGGGGTCATCGGCATCGCTCCGGCGGTGCTCAAGGCCCTGAATGCCTGCGGTTTGGTTCCCGAGAAAGTGTTTGACCTGAAAGAGGAGGTATAAA
>JAABSQ010000240.1 GCA_011390315.1 Desulfobacteraceae bacterium | reverse complement strand
TCATGACGGCCGATGATTCCGCCAGTGTGCGACAGATGGTCTCTTTTACGCTGAACCAGGCCGGCTACGATGTGGTGGAAGCCGTCGACGGGCAGGATGCGCTGGAAAAGATCGAAGAAATCCCGGTCCACATGCTGGTAACGGACCTGAATATGCCGAAAATGGACGGAATCGAACTGATTAAGGCGGTCCGCGGTAAGCAGCGCTACAAGTTCATGCCCATCATTATGCTGACCACCGAATCCCAGGCAGAAAAAAAGCAGCAGGGAAAACAGGCCGGCGCCACGGGATGGATCGTCAAACCCTTCAAGCCCGAACAGTTGCTGGCGGTCGTGAAAAAGGTTCTGGGGTAAGGTCATCGGACAATGAAAAAGAAGATCAAGGTTCTGGTGGTGGATGATTCCGCGGTGGTCCGGCAGACCCTCACCGAGGTGCTCGGATCGGACCCCCGG
>JAABSQ010000238.1 GCA_011390315.1 Desulfobacteraceae bacterium | reverse complement strand
CCGGGCCCCGGAGAAAAAGGTGTTGTTTTCAAAGGCCTGCTGCCATTCGGCCGAGGCATACTCAAAGGGCACCGGCAGCGACGGTGAGCCGAAATGGGTCATCAGGTGAACGATTTCCGACACATCCCAGATGGATTCGCCTTCCCATACCCGGCCTTCGTCATCCGCCAACCGGACCAGGGAATTGAGGGTGTCGATTTCATCCCCCCGGGTCCGAATTCCGAATGAAAAGCTGTAGGGAATAAACTGCGAGGAGGTCAGGGATAAAACACCGCCTTCTTCGGTTTCAAAGGAAATCGGGGTTCCGACCCACAGGTTGTCGAATACGAATCGGTAGGGATCGATGGCCATCCGCTTTTTCTCCTCATTTGGGGGACGCAAGGGGGATAATCAGATTCTTTCCAGCGTTCATGTGTAGCAAGAAATCCCTCGGCGCACAAGGGGCGTGAATGGAACAGACCGGAAAACGCTTAGAATGCGCGGGAATCGTTTACTTCGCCTGGGTCACCAAGTAGATTCCGCTGAGAATCAGAGCGATCCCCACCCCCTGAAAGACCATAAACCGCTCGCCCAACAAGAAAATAGCCAGAATCGTACCGAACACCGGAATCAAATGAATGAACAGACCCGCCTGGTTCGCACCGACGAGTTCCACGCCTCGGTTGTAAAACAGGTAGGATAGAATCGAGGGAAAAATCGCCACATATCCCACCGCCAGAAGGGTGATCCGGTTGAAGTGAAGGATCAGCCCGGCGCTCATTTCCCAGATGAAAAAAGGCGCCAGCATGAGGGCGCCGGCCCCGAAGAGAACCGCCAGAAGGCTGGCCGGATGGATTTGCGGCCGAAGCCGTAGAAGGACGGAGTAAGCGCCGTAGAGAAACACCGCCGTAAAGACCCAGATATCCCCCCGCTTCAGAGATAGCTCAGCCAGCACCGACGGATCGCCCCGGGCGATGATGGTGATCATGCCGATCAGGGAAACCAAAATCCCCAGGGCCTGAATCGGCGTGACCGTTTCCCGGAAGAAGAGAAAGGACATGATCACGATAATCACCGGCATGGACGACTGGATCAGAATCGCATTGATGGCGGTGGTGGAATGGAGCCCGATGTAGAGCATCGTGTTGAAGCAGGTGATGCCCAGAAAGGCCAAGAGAACGATGACGCGCCATCGGCGGCGCACCTCGGGCCAGTCCCTTCGGAGGTGCGGCGCCGCAAAAGGAAGCACAAAGAGAAACCCGAAGAACCACCGGCAGAAGGCGAGCCCCACGGGCGGCACCTCCGCCCGGACGGCCCGCCCCAGGACCGCGTTCCCGGCCCAGAAGAGCATGGTCAGCGTCAGCAGCAGGTAGGGCCGGTTGAAAAAGCCTTTCAAAGGATTTGGTAAAAAAGCGGTGTCGCCATCAGGATCACAGTTTAGAAATGGTAAACGAACCGAAGGTTGTATCGATCCCCTTCGGGACGATTTTCCGCCTCGGTTTCGTAATAGGCGTTGAAAAAGAGATGGGCATCCTGGTTGATGTGCCACACCAGCCCCGGGCCGATCGCCAGCACCTGCTCCTCGGAATCGTCGATCTCATCGCCGTCCGCTTCGGATTCGGTGAACTGCTTCAGGTAATAGCCGTTCACCCCGATGCGCAGCTGTTTGGGGATGATCTCGTAGGCAGAGGAAAAATTGAGATGAACCGCCTGCCCGGCCCGGGAATCGTCGGCCTCCCCGAAGCCGCGGTTGGGATCATCGTTTTCGCCGTTCCAGAGATAATGGATGCGGGTGGAGGCGGTCCATTGGGGGGTGATGAACAGGGTGCCGGCCCAGTACGGGTTGAAGGAAAAGACATTGCTGCCGGGATTTATCTCCCGGTCTTCGTCGTATTTGCCGGTGGGAAAGATCATCTGAAGCTCCACCCGGTGCATGAAAAGCGGCCCGTTGGCGCCCATGATCGGATCCCACTGCAGAAACGGACCCACCAGAATGTCTCCGAATCCGGAGCCGTTGTCCCGGGGAAAGGGGCCGGGCACGGCATAGTCGAGATCCAGAGCAATATAGGGAATGATCACATCCAGACCCCATTTTGCGCCCAGCAGCACCTCCCGGTCGGACTGATAGATGAACTGGGTCAGGCTGATCCAGGCCTCCAGGTCCGGATCGGGAAACGGGATCTCATCTCCGTCGCCGTCATTGAGCTGATCGGCGGTATAATATTGCAGGTACTGGGTAAAATAGAAGCCGGGACCGGCGGGCGGACCCCCGTCCAAAAAACTGGTGAACCCGAGGTTCACCGGCGGGAGCTCATAGGCATGGGCCGCGGGCAGGCAGAACAGGGTCAGCAGCAGGCAGGCGAGTAAACCAGGGGCGGAATTCCGTTTCATCATTTCTCCTCTTCTTTTCCGTAGTGCTGTTCCAACAGGTTCCGAGTCGTCGAAGACTGCTTTTTTAATATCTTGGATCCACGGGTGATCTTGCACAGGCTGATGCGGTATTTCTGTGCAATGGAGCGCTGGGTCTCCCCGCCGTGCAGATCCCGCAGCAACTGCCAGCGAAGGGCGAGATCATCCAGTTCCTTCGAGGTAAAAATCTCCTCGAAAAAGGCGGCCATCTCCGCTTCGTCATTTATAGCCGTAAACACCTTGATCAGTTCTTCCCGGGTCGTCATACAGTCTCCCTTCTTGTTTCTGCGCGCAGAAACATATCGGTTCATTTTTCAAAGGTCAAGTGTTTTCTAAACCGTTACCTTCATAAAATCCTATATTATTTCAAATTATTATAAACCCTCATAAAAAAAGCTTGACAACAACGGTTCCTTTTACCTACTGTATTGTCACACTATGCATTACCTTGTCACACATGGTGAGCGAATTTTAGATTTTTGGTGAATGCATTCGGGAGAATTCATGCCGGCAGCCGGTGAAAAATATTATTTCATTTCCTCCCTGGCCAAGGGAATCCGGGTGCTGGAACTGCTGGCCGAGCAGGAAGCCCTCACGGTGACCGAGGTGGCCGACCGGCTGGGCACCAATCGTGCCGGAAGCCATCGATTTTTGGCCACCCTGCGGGAGCTGGGATATGTGGAAAAGGTGGATGCCTCCCGGTACGGCCTGACATTCAAGCTCCTTGAGGAAGGGATGAAATTCGCCGGTCGGTTCGAAATCCGGCGGATCGCCCGGTCTTACATGCTGGAACTCTCGTCCGCCTTTCGGGAGACGGTCAACCTGGGATATTGGGACGGAAAAGCCATTATCCATCTCGACAAGATCGACAGCCGGGAAATCCTGCGAATGGATTCGGGGATCGGCACCCAGGCGCCGGCCTACTGCACCGGATTGGGAAAGGCGGTGCTGGCCTTTCTGCCCCCGGAAGAACTCGAAGCTTACTTGAGGACCCTCGATTTGGAACCTCTGGGCCCCAAAACCATTACCGATATCGATTCGCTTTGCCGAGAGCTGGAAATCACCCGGAATCAAGGCTACGCCCTCGACGATGAAGAATTCTGCTCGGGTCTGCGGTGCGTGGCCGCACCGGTTTTCGATTATACCGGCCGCCCCGCCTATTCCATGAGCGTGGCCGGTCCGGCGGCCCGAATTACCGAAGAAAAAATCGACATGATTCAGGATCTGCTTCGGGCGGTCTGTTCCCGGCTTTCGGAACATCTGGGGCGTCCGCACTGACAAGGTTTTGAATATGCCGAAACGGCGTATCGCCGCCATTCAATTAAAGGGAGGAGGATATTCACAATGGGTAAAAAGAAACTGACCCGATTCGATCTTCAGAAGATGAAGACCGAGGGCCGAAAAGCGGTCTGGATCACCGCCTATGACTACTGGACCGCCAATTTTGCGGAGCAGGCGGAAATGGATATGATCCTGGTGGGGGATTCTTTGGGGATGTGCATCTACGGCTATTCCGGCACCGTGCCGGTGACCATGGACCAGTGCATCTACCACTGCGAGGGGGTCCGCCGGGGCGCCCCCGACACCTTCATCATCGGCGACATGCCCTTTCTGTCTTATCAGGTGAGCGTGCCCGACGCGGTTCTGAACGCCGGCCGGTTCCATAAAGAAGCCGGTGTGGACGCCATCAAACTGGAGGGCGGCAAGCGGGTCTGCGACCAGATTCAGGCCATCGCCGACGGCGGCATGCTGGTCATGGGCCATATCGGGCTTACGCCTCAAAGCTCGGGCCAACTGGGCGGGTTCAAGGCCCAGGGCCGAACCGCCGAAACCGCCAAAGAGCTGATCGACGACGCCAAGGCCATTCAGGATTCCGGCGCCTTCGCCCTTCTGGTGGAAGCGGTGCCGCCCGAGGTCTGCCGGATCATTCGGGACGATCTCACCATTCCGGTCTACAGCATCGGGGCCGGGGTCCTGGCGGACGGTCAGCTCATGATCTGCAGCGATGTGCTGGGCATTTTTCAGGCCTTCACTCCCAAGTTCGTCAAAAAATATGAAAATCTGGGGGATAAAACGGTCAAAGCCTTCACCGACTATGCCGAAGACGTCCGAAACAGCCGTTTTCCGGCCGACGAGCACACCTACAAGATGGTGGAGGGGGAACTCCCGAAACTGAAAGACCTGATAGGCAAAAAATAATCCGAAATTCGATCCGCATTCGACCGAATGCATTCATTGACCGAATACACCC
Organism: Desulfobacteraceae bacterium; assembly: GCA_011390315.1. GTDB lineage: Bacteria > Desulfobacterota > Desulfobacteria > Desulfobacterales > Desulfococcaceae > JAABSQ01. The sequence goes on along the minus strand of JAABSQ010000238.1, from coordinate 883 downwards.
GATGAAATTCATCCACAAGGAGTCAATATATGTCCGAGGTACTCAAAAAGATTCGCGATTTCATGGAAAAAGAGTCCATTCCCGGCCGGGATGCCCATGACCTGCCCACCAGCACCAAACAGTTTCCGGACGGGGCCAACTTCCGCATCGAGATCGCCGGGGTGGAGAGGGCCTCCACCATGGAGGCCATGATCAAAGAGGCCGACCGGCGAAATGTCGCCATCCACCGGGCGATTGCGGCGGTGGGCGGCTCCACCTATTGCGATTTCGAAGAACTCAAAGACATGGCCGCCATGGCCAACGAGGCCAAAATCGAGATCATCATGACCGTGGGCCACCGCAAGGGATGGGACGTGGGCTCCAAGGAGATCTCCACCTCCGAAGGGGCCATGCAGGCCTTCCGGCTTCGGGGGTCGGACAACATCTCCTACCACATCGCCGACATTATGAGAAACATCGAGGCCGGTTTCCGCGGATTTCTGGTCTACGACGAGGGGGTTCTCTATATCCTCAACAAAATGCGGGCCGAAGGGGTCATTCCCAACGAAACCATCTTCAAATTCTCCGTTTTCGGCGGCTATTGCAGCGCCGCCGGCGCCAAGGTGATCGAGTCCATGGGGGTCAATTCCCTGAATCCGATCTCCGACGTCTCCCTGCCGATTCTGGGGGCCATTCGAAAGACGGTGGATATTCCCCTGGATGTCTACATGATCATTGTCGATTCCTTCGGCGGCATGTTCCGGGCCTACGAGGGGCCCGAGATCGCCCGGATCGCCTCCCCCTGTTATTTCAAATTCGAGCCGGGCACCTCGGAAGGCGACATCTACAAACCCTGGATCGACGAGGGATTCCATGAAAACCTCATCCGTCAGAAGGTGAAGAT
>JAABSQ010000237.1 GCA_011390315.1 Desulfobacteraceae bacterium | reverse complement strand
GATGGAAAAGACCCCGGGTCCGAACAGGGCCAGAAACACGGTTGCTTCCGATACGTCGGTGTAGGCCGAATCCGCCGGCAATTCCGGCGCCGAATCGGCCAGGTGCCAGACCGCGGTCTGGTTGCGGCCCATGCGGTTGAGCAGGACCCCGTCTTGCAGAACGCACTGGTTGGGCTTTTCCGGCACGGGGACCTCGGCCGGGGCGTATTCGTCCAGTTTGCTGCTCTGCAGATCCCACCGGGTCTTGTGGCAGAGGTCGACAAGGTAGGGACCTTTGCCTTCCTCCCCGTATTCCAGGGCCACGTTCCATCGGTTTCGAACCTCGGTCCGGCTCGGAGCGGCCTTAAATTCAACAGGCGATTGTCTTAAAATATCTGCCATGATTATTTCCTCACATTTTCATCCGTTTGCCTTCGGGATCATAGAACGGCTTGGGCACTACCTTGCAGTAGAGGCGCTGACCGTTGCACTCATCCTCGAAAATTTCAAGCCGCGTGCCGATGTCCGACAACTGAGAATCCACCAGGGCCATGCCCACCGCCTCGTTCAAGGAGAAGCTTCGGCGGGCGGTGCAGACATACCCGCGTACCCGGTTGTCGACGATGATCGAGCCGTCCCGGGGAGCCCGGGCCGAATCCTCCATCTGAAACCCGACCAGGGTGAGGCGGCCGGTGTCCCCTTCGGTCTGCTTGAGGGCCGCCGCACCCACCGTTTTGGCGTCGGTCTTTTTGCGGTCCCAGAGAAAGCCCAGGCCCACGTCGAGCAGGTTGGTCCGCTGTTCCGATTCCTGGCCGAGGATGATGTGGCATTTTTCCATTCGCAGCACGTTCTGGGCCTCGACCCCGAAGGGCTGAATGCCGAACTCTTTGCCCGCCTCTTCGATGATCTTCCACAGGGTCGGCATGTAGGAGGCGCCCACGTGAAGCTCGTAGGAGAGTTCGCCCACGAACCCGAGCCGCATGGCCCGAACCGGAACGGCGCCGGCGACGGTGAACTCCCGGTAGCCGCTGAAGGGAAAGGCCTCGTTGGAGATATCGGCGTCGACCACCTTTTCCAGCACCTTGCGGGCGTTGGGTCCGGAGATGTTGACCACCCCCATGGCGTCGGTCAGGTTGACCACCGCGAAATTCCACCCCTCGTACCGGGTATGGTATCGGAACCACTCGGCGGTGGCCCCGGCCCGGGCCGTGGAGGTGGTGAGATAGTAGTCGTTTTCCCCCTGCTTGACGATAACCCCGTCGTCGATGACGCAGCCGTCGTCGTTGCACATGGCCGAATACTTGACCCGGCCTTCCTTGAGCTTGGCGATGTCGCTGACATAGACCCGCTGCAGGGCCTTGAGGGCGTCCGGCCCGTGGACCCGGAACTTGCCCAGGGTGGAGGCGTCGAGCATGCCCACGTTGTTGCGGACGTTGAGGATCTCCTCCCGGCAGGTAAAATCCTGGGAGAAATACCGGGCCCGGCGCCAGACCCCGATGCGGCGGAAGACCCCGCCGGCCGCTTTCTGGATGTGGTGGGCCGGGGTGCGCTTGTGCATGTCGTGGTTGGCCCCGGCGTAGGCGGCGATCAGGGTCGGGGTCAGCGGCGCCCGCACCGTGGTCGGCTTCGGGGGTTTGGTGTCCAGGGCCTCGTACTTGGCCACATACAGGGGCAGGTTGTGCCCCGGAATCCCGCCCTGGCCCGGGCCGGTGCCGGCCGAGGTGAACCGCTTGATCAGCTCCGGGACGTCGAAGCCCATTTCAATGGCCTGCTTGATGTTTTTGATGGTGGTGTCTTCATCGAAGCAGATAAAGGTCTTGCGGCCCTTGACCGGGGCGGTGACCAGCTTGGCGCCGCGTTCGGGTCCGGGCAGCATGGCCAGGGTCTTTTCGGCGGCGTCGATATCGGCGGCCCGGTCGAGGCCGCAGTCGGCCACGGCCTGAAGCCCGGCCAGACGGCCCGAGGCCTCGATGGACCGGCAATGGTTCAGACCGGTCATGCGGCCGGCCACATGCATCCCCTTGGGGGTTTCGGTTACCAGAAAATAGCCGGTGTGGTGGTCGTAGGCGGTTTTGCCCTGGGCCACGGTGACCGGACCGGTGACCGGGGTCAGACCGGCCGAGGCGATCAGCACGTCGCACTCGAAGCTTTTGGAGATGGTGCCGTCCACGGTGGAGAGATGGGCCTTCTTGATCGATTTGCCGCCTTCCACATCGGTGGCCACCCATCCTCGAAGGAAGGCGATCTTGCGTTCCTTGAGCCCCAGCAGGAGTTCGGGATTCTGACCGTCTTCCCGAATATCGGCCACGCAGGAAATCTTGAGTCCCAGATCGAAGAGATCGATGGCCGCCTCCAGGCCCAGGTCATGGCCGACCGAAAAGACCGCCTGGGTCCCCGGCAGCAGGCCGTAGGTGCGGGCCAGGCGATGGGCGCAGCCCACCTGCATCACCCCGGGCCGCTCATTGTTGTCGAAGAGCAGGGGCCGTTCGATGCAGCCGGCGGCCACCACCAGACCCGCGGCCCGAATCTGGATATAGCGCTCGGTGAACGAATCCTCGGGGCCGCCTGTCTGAAAGGCGGTGATCAGGTTGTTGTTGTAGACCCCGATCACCGGGGCCTGGGTGAAGACGCGGATGTTGGGGGTTTCCCGCACCTGAGTCGCCAGTTCCCGGGCCCTTTCATAGAGGGGCCGGCCGTCTTCATAGGGGGCGGACCGGTAGTCGAAACACCCCCCGAGCCAGGGCCGGGCCTCCAGCAGGATCACCCGCCGGCCGCTCTCGGCCGCCGCCAGGGCCGCGCTCATACCGGCCGCGCCCCCGCCGATGACGCAGACATCGGCCTTGGGGTAGATTTCGTCATACCGCCCCTTGATCCGGAAATCGGGGGAGATGGCGCCCAGACCGGCGGTCTTGCGGACCTGCTTCATGGCCAGGGGCCAGACCCAGGCCGGTTTGTGCAGGGTTTTATAATAGAACCCGGCCGGCATCATCCAGTCGAGCTTGTCCATAAAGCCCATCATATCCCGGTCGGCCGAACCCACCACGTTCTGCTCCTTGACGGTGACGCCGTCTTTGAGCAGGGTGTTTTCGGTCCGCACGTTGGGGAGGCCGTCGACCTCCATGCAGGTGTTGCTGCACTCCCCGTCCAGGCTGTAGAGCCCCCGGGGGCGGTGGTATTTCAAGCTGCGGGCGAAGACCCGAACGCCGTTGGCGAAAAGGGCCGTCGCCACCGTATCCCCGGATACCCCCTGAAAGGTCCGGCCCTTGTATTTCAGGGTCAGCTTCTCCGAGGGGTTGATCCGCAAAGTCGGCAGATTGTTGAGCCTGTTCATGATGTCGCCTCCGGTTCTTCGACTTCCAGGTTGGTGAGGGTGTTGCGATGGGTGGTGAACCAGGTTCCGCATCCGTCCCTGTGAAACCACCACTCCTTTTGCACGCCCGCCACGCATTTGTTCATATGGACATATTCGCACCAGCTGCGGGGGCTGAGCCCTTCCTCGGCCGGTCGGGGGCCTTTGTCCTCTCCGCCGTACCGGAATTCATATCCGTTGCGCTTGCCGCAAATGGGACAAGTTAGCGTCAGTGACATAATCGATTCTCCTTTACACGGACTCTGAAAAGATCCGTTAATTGTCCGGGGTGTAGTTGACCAGCGCGGCCGTTTCCCCCATCAGGCGGTGGTTTTCGTACCGGCGCAGGTTAAACGGCTTCAGGATGTCGGGGCAGTTGCCGCCGGCCATGTAGGCCGCCATGTGTTTGCCCACCGCCGAGCAGGACTTGAACCCGAAGTATCCCCATCCGCAGTCCATATAGAACCCGTCGATGGGATCATTGCCGTCCATGATCGGCGCCATGTCGGGGGTCATGTCGGCCAGACCGCCCCAGATCCGCATGAACTTGACCCCGCGCAGGCAGGGCAGAAACTCCGAAAGCGCCTGGGCCTGGTGCTTGATGTAATAGGCGGTGGTCAGGGTGGTGTAGTTGGGCCAGGGGTCCATATGGGCCCCGGTGGCGATCTCGCCCTTGAGGGTCTGGTTGGCGTAGGCGTGGTAGGCCCCGGAGGAGACCACGTGATCGAGGATCGGCTTCAGGGGCTGGGTCACCATGGCCTGAATGGTCAGCACGCTGATGGGCAGCTTGATGCCCAGCATGTGGTAGATGATGCCCGCGGAATATCCGCCGGCGGAGACCAGCACCCGGGGGGTGTGGATCTTGCCCCGGCTGGTCTCGATGCCTGTGATTTTGCCGCCCTCGGTGTTGATGGCGGTGGCTTCGGTCTGCTGATGGATCTCCACCCCCAGCTTGGCCGCGCCCTTGGCCAGGCCCCAGACCACCGCGTCGTGGCGGACGATGCCGCCGGGCGGGTGGTACATGGCCCCGTGAATGGGGTAGGTGATGTCCTCCGAGATGTTGAGGGCCGGCACCATCTCCTTGATCTGTTTGGCGTCCAGCAGATGGCTTTCCACCCCGTGGAACTGGGCCGTGGCCACGTTCATGCGGGCGGCGTTCATGGCGGCTTCGCTGTGCATCAGGTTGAGGTTGCCGCAGTTGTTGAACATCAGGTTGAAGTTGAGCTCTTTGGTCAGCACGGGCCAGAGGTCCAAGGCCTCTTTGTAGAGCGGCACGTTTTGCTGGGTCCGCTGGTTGGCCCGGACGATGGCGGTGTTTCGGCCGGCCCCGCCGAACCCGATGTAGCGCTTTTCGATGACGGCCACATCGGTCATGCCGTGTTCCTTGGCCAGGTAATACGCCGTGGCCAAACCGTGCAACCCGCCGCCGATGATCACCGCATCGTAGCTGGATTTAAGCCGGGTTTTTTTCCCCCACAGGGGCGTGTTCTTGCCGATCATAGGTTCCCCCTTGAATAGTAAATAAGACGTTTCGACCGAAGCCGGGTGGGCATACTCAGGTGCGATTTTCTCCCTCTATGCAAAATGTAAGAAAACATGTCAAGTAAAAAATTTAAATTTGAAATAAAAAACTTCATCCCTCTTTCATAAAAAGCTATAAATATCTGTATTCATTTAAATTTAAAATTGTTGTAAACGGAATGAAAAAATGTAATATTCCTTTCAAAAATCATTCAGGAAGGAAATGCGCATGAACCACAATCCGTCACGCCAGGTGATCAGCGAAATCACCGAGCACCTCGATTCCCTGACCCCCAAAGGTCGAATCCTGGGCAACTACATTATTCAGAACCCGCGCAAGGCCATGTTCATGACCACCAAGGAGCTGGCCGAGACCTGCGCGGTGAGCGAGGCCACGGTGGTCCGCTTCGTGAGTCAGCTCGGATACGGCGGCTACGGGGACTTTCTTCAGGCCCTGCGGGATTATGTGGACACCGGGCTGAGCCTGCCGGACCGGGTGGAACTGCCGGGCATTCAGGGGCCGGGAACCCACCCCATGCACCAGATCCTGCTGGAGGAGATCAACAACCTGCGGCATCTGTACGAAAGCCTCGATACCCAAGCCCTTTCCGCCTTTGCGGACCACCTGTACCGGAGCGAATCGGTGTATGTGATCGGGTCCCGGGTTTCCTATACTTTCGCCTATTACCTGGGATGGTCCCTGACCAAGCTTCGCAAGGGGGTGGAGATCCTCAAGGGCAGCGACAGCACGGCCATCGACCGGCTGACC
>JAABSQ010000236.1 GCA_011390315.1 Desulfobacteraceae bacterium | reverse complement strand
CGATTCCAATCTTTTTACGGTGTTTGCTTCCCTTACAATGATGCCATTCCATGTTTCACAAATCGTTCTAAAGCGAACACAATCCGTTGCTGTATCTAAATCGATATTGACAGATGGCGCCCTTCGTTTTGTTTCAGCTAAAAGAACCCGGCCTTTCAATTCCAACTCGGCTTTTGTTCTGCCCCTGTACAAATTATAACGCTTTAGCGAGTGATGATAGAATTTTACTTTATTGGGATCCGTTAAAGCCAACTGAAAATCGTTTAATTCATTTTGCGCATTCGCCTCAAGGGTTCCGATTTCTTGCAGCCTTTGTTCGCCGCTTTGATAATAATAACACTCCCAGGATTCTTTGTTTTTAAAAGGATGAACCGACACAAGCGCGGATACATACCCCACGCTCCAAGGATTGTTTAACTTGAGATCATTCCAGGGCGCATTGGTTACGCGGAAAACCACGGGGTCGATATGATTTAAGAATTTTTCCATAATTTCTGTTTATAACGGTTTTTGGGGCGCTCCAATTCTCATTCCGATGGATCATTATTCAGAACCCCGAGAGGGTGAGACATGCCAGACCAAGGCAACGCTCTGGGATCTATCTGCCTATGACGAATTTGCAATTGACAAACACGCATCAATATGTACAATATGCCGTACAGGAGGTGCAGCATGGAAGCCATCACATATACAGCGGCAAGGCAAAACCTTGCAAAGACAATGGACAAAGTTTGCGATGACCATTCACCGATCATTGTCACCCGAAAATCATCCAATTCCGTGGTCATCATGTCGCTCGAGGATTACCAGGCCCTTGAAGAGACGGCATATCTTCTGCGCTCGCCGAAAAACGCCAAACGCCTGATCGAATCCATCGCGCAGCTCGAAAGCGGCCAGGGCCGTGAAAAGGCGCTGATCGAGTGAAGCTTGTTTTTTCGGAGCATGCATGGGATGACTATCTCTTCTGGCAAAAAACCGATAAAAAAATTCTCCGACGCGTCAATTCCCTCATTAAAGAGGCGATGAGACATCCTTTCGAGGGCGTTGGCAAGCCGGAGCCGCTAAAGCACGGCCTTTCAGGATATTGGTCCAGGCGGATCACCGATGAACACCGCTTTGTGTACAAAGTCTCCGACGACGCCCTAAAAATTGCGCAGATGAGGTATCAATACTGATCCTTCCGTTCCTTTTCCTCCAACAGATGCGCCCCCAACATCACCAAAACGCCTTTAACGGATCCAGTTCATTCTCCTTAATCAATCGACGGTTTGCGCCGGTCGATGGCCGCCGGGAATGTCGATGTCGGTTTCTTCCCACAGCCGGAATTCATCGGCGTATTCCCGATAAATCAACATCCCCTTTTCCGACAGCGGCCTTTCCGGTCAATAGGTAGCGATCGAGGGTTTCCGGGTCGGTCAGGTCCCGTTCCAGGTTGACCGAGCGGGCGATTCGGGCGTCGGGGCGAACGATTTCGGAGAGTTTCATTTGCGTAGTGATCAATCTATTCCGGTCGGATACCAATGGCGTCATTGCCTGGGACCATGTTTGCCCCGCTATGGACTTCTTTTCGGGACGTGATCACATACCCTTGCTTGATGGGCATGTCGAAGATAGAACGATCAGAAATTTCAGCGAATCCATGCTCGACACTCGTGATCTGGTGGATCGCCTGGAGGGCGGCGCTATCCTTTTCAAGGATGACGATGCGAGACAACATCATCAATTCCTGATCGGTCAACTCTTTCCTCATTTCATCAAAAACGGTATTAATCGCGGATTTTTTATCGGCGCTTGCCCAATCGGCCGAAATCAACACGTCCCATTTGCCGGGCGAATCTTCTCTCAACAATAACGCAAATAATTCAAATGGGCCATTTGTCTTGCTGAGCCGCTTTTCCACACGTTGAAGTTTTTCCGCCTGAATTCTCATAATTGTTTTATTAACTCCTTTGCCGAATCCAGCATTTCTTTGGCGTCAGCCCCTTTTCCCTTGTCGGATATTCATCCCATTGAAGGGTTCTGCATATATGTATTAAAATATCATACATCCTGGTGATGGCCAATGTCCAAAACCGGCAATCGGAAATGTTGAAAAAAATCAATGAGTGTGGTTTATTAGCTGAACGGTTATTGCAAAAATCCGTTGAATTCTCAACCGAAAAGAAGGGAGCGAAAAGGGCCGTGCGAAAGGATATTTTCCGCCGAACCGGCATTACCGTCATTGTAGTGTCTCTTCTGACAGCGATTTTATGGTGGTCGGGACCGCTTCGAAATCTCTTCGGACCCGGCGCTTACATCGATCAGGGGGGATGGACGGCGATTCAGGACCGCGGCCGGATTCGGTTTCTGATGCCGCGCCTCAGCCCCATTGAATACCTTCCGAGAAGCGGCCGGCCCGAAGATTTCGAAATGCGGCTGATCGATGAATTCGGCCGGGCCACCGGTATGGAAGTGATTCCGGTCCGGATGGCCCATCGGGACGAACTCATCCCCGCTCTGCTGGCCGGAAAGGGCGACATTATCGCAGCAAGTTTCACGATCACCCCGGAAAGACAAGAACAGGTGGCCTTCAGCGCCCCTTTTCTGACGGTGCGGGAGCAGGTGGTGGTTCCAAAGGATTTACCGATTCAGGGCCTGGCCGATCTCAAGGGGCGAGCCGTCGCGGTTCGCGAGTCCTCATCTTACCGGGAATCCCTGAAGGTTTTGAAAACCGAACACCCCTTTCTTGAGATTCTGCCCGTACCCGAAGATGTGGACACCCTGACCATCCTCTCCGGGGTGGCGGAAGGGCGGTATGAAGCCACGGTGGCCGATGATAATATCGTCCAGATTTTTCTTTCCTACGAGAATCGGGTCCGTCCGGCCTTTTCGCTGAAAGGGGACCGTCATATCGCCTGGGCGGTTCGTCCGGACAACCCGGAGCTTCTCGACCGAGTCAACGGGTTTTTGAGCACCACCCATCTGCCCGGAAACCGCCCCGCCGTGTATCGAGCGAATCTGGATGAGATTCGAAAACGGGGGGTATTGCGGGTACTGACCCGCAACAACGCCGCCACCTATTTTATATGGCGGGGGCAGATGGTGGGGTTCGAGTATGAAATGGTCCGGAAATTCGCCGAGGAGATCGGCGTTCGGCTGCAAATGGTGGTGCCGCCCACCCGGGAGGACCTCTTCCCCTGGCTGCTGGAGGGGCGGGGAGATTTGATCGCAGCCTCCATGACCGCCTCTCCCGAGCGGGAGCAAAAGGAAGGGGTGCGGTTCTCCCGGCCTTACAATCAGGTCTCCGAAATTGTGGTGGCCCGGGCCTCGGAGAAGGGGCTCGAAGGGATGGCGGACCTCAAGGGCCGGACCATCACCGTTCGAAAATCGAGCTCCTACTGGGCCACCCTCGAATCTCTCCTGAAAGCGGGCGCTGAATTCGAACTGGAACCGGCGCCGGAGCTGCTGGAAACCGAAGAGATCATCGGAAAAGTGGCGAAGGGCGAATACGACCTGACGGTGGCCGACAGCCACATCCTGGACATCGAACTGACCTGGCGGGAGGACGTCAAGGGCGCCTTTGCATTGGGAGACCCGGTTTCCCACGGGTGGGCGGTCCGCCCGGAAGATGAAAAGCTCCTGTCTGCGGTGAACCGGTTTCTAAAATCGGAATACCGGGGCCTGTTTTATAACATGACCGTGGAAAAATATTTTAGGAATCCCCAAAAGATCCGCAGCCATATCGAATTTCGGGCCAAAACCAGCGGCGCACTCTCTCCGTACGACGATCTCGTCAAAACCTATGCCGCCCGGTATGATTTCGATTGGCGCCTGATTGTGGCATTGATGTACCAGGAAAGCCGGTTCGACCCGGAGGTTCGCTCCTTTGCCGGGGCCCGGGGGCTGATGCAGATGCTGCCGAAAACCGCCCGCGCCCTGGGATTCGAGGATGTAACCGATCCCGAGACCAGCATCCATGCCGGCGTCAAATACCTGGATCGGCTTCGGAAATATTTCGAGCCGGAACTCCCGGTCCATGAACGGATGAATTTCATCCTGGCCGCCTACAATGCCGGCCAGGGCCATGTTCGGGACGCCCGGATTCTGGCCCGGGAACTGGGCCTCAACCCGGATCGGTGGTTTGACCATGTGGAAAAGGCGATGGGGCTGCTTTCCAAACGGAAATACGCCCGGCATGCCCGTTTCGGGTATGTCCGCGGGCATGAAACGGTCAAGTTCCTGCGGGAGATTCGCAGGCATTATCGGGGGTATACGGCGGTGGCGTCCGGCGTTTGACCGTTTCTTATTCTGAAAGCGTCTGAAGGGCCACCGCGATATCCCGGCTCAACTCGCCGAGGGCGAGGCTTTCCGCGGCCACGATGTCGTTGTATTCGGTCCCGGAAATCGGTTGCCGAACTTGGGATCCGCGCATCAGCAGCATTCGCCGGCCGTCATCCCCCAAGACGACCCAGTGTGCGTCCAGGGCCACCCCTTCACCCGGAACCGCATCGAACCGCAGAATCTGAATCATCACCTGGTACCGAATGGAGATTCCGGTTCGCCAGGGAAAGACATAGACCTGATCGGTGGCAAGCAGGGTCGACAGGTTCTCCGCCAACACAGTGGTGGCGTTTTCCTTGAGGGTGCCGGCCCACTTGTCGAATTCCGACAGTTCGATTTCATGAGGTCCGGTTCGGGTCACGATCTGGGGCCGGTCGAGGTAGGAGGGGATCTCCACCGGTCCGACCCCGATGGTTTTGCCGTTTCTGGAAAAATCGCTCGAGGCATGGTTTTCCGCTTCGGGAATGGCGGTCAGGACATAAAACCGGGAGGGCTGAGTGCGGGCGCAGCCGGCCAGGGCCGCGGCTGCAAACATGAAAAAAAGGATCGGATAGGACCATTTGCCGGATTTCATTATCTTCCTCTCTTTCCCTGAATCAGGGCTTCCGGGTGCCGTTCAAGATATTCGGCCATGATTCGAATGGACCGGGCCGCCGCGGCGAATTCATCCACGGCGCTGTAGATCTGATAGCCGAGGGGGGATTCCCTGGTGGTGATGTTTTCGACGGCGGACAGGGTCTGTCTGGCCTGGTTCAGAGCGGTCTGGGCCGCCCGGGCCGCCTGCTGTATATCCGTGGCGATCGGACTGATCCGACCGTCGAGATTGTCCACGATGGCTTCCATGCTGCGGACCAGTTTTTCAGCCTCGGCGACTGTTTTTTCGAGGTTTTCTCCGATCCCGGCAATCACCTCGTTGGTATTGACTACCAGCTTGTCCGCGCTCCGAAGCAATTCCCGTCCTTCCGTCGCCAGAGGAATGACTTCCTGATTGATATTCTTGGCCACTTTTTCGATCTCGGTCATGGTGCCGCTGAGGGCTGTAAAACCCTTTTCCATATCTGCGGAATTGACCATTCTTTCGATCCCTTCGATGGCGTCAATGGCTTTTAACACCAGGCTTTCGATGGGAATTTTTTCGAGGGTTCGGGTGATTTCCTCGATGTCCGAGGGAATGGTCGGCAGCTCGGGGTAGGGGAGTTGGCTGTCTTCCAGTTCGGCGCTGACGAAGTTGGCCTTTTTTTCAGGATGGAAGCCGAACTCCACATAGAGCTGTCCGGTCACCAGGCTCTGGACCTTGAGTTGGGCACGAAGCCCTTTGTTGACCAGTTCCGTG
>JAABSQ010000235.1 GCA_011390315.1 Desulfobacteraceae bacterium | reverse complement strand
GGTGCACAGGTCTCTTTCACCACCTCGGGCGGAAGCAGCGGACCACTGAACTGGATAACCAGCAAATCAGATGCCTTTTCAGCAGCTCAGAGTTCTGGAAAACTTGTTCTCCTGCTGGCCGGAAGAGAAACCTGCGGCTACACCACCTATATGCGGGATACCGTTTGCGAAATGCCCGATCCGGCCGTCAAAGAGGTGATTCTGGAGGGTTACATTCCCTGGTTTTCTGACGTCGATACCAGTACGGAATGGGGGACATATTCTACAGGGCTGGGTGGTTTTACTTTGCCTTTGATCTGCCGGATTGATCCTGACAACCCCGATACTTATCTCGACCGCACGACCGGCGTCCAAGATGCGACGGTATTCTACTCACGACTCCTGAACGGCATTGCCATACGGGGGGATATCAATGATATTCCGGGACTGGATCTGGGGGATGCGATCTTGGCGCTTCAGGTATCCGCTGGCTTGACCGGCCTTTCGGTCAATATGGACGGAGAAGTCAACGGCGACTTTCGAATCGGACCGGAGGAAGCCATTTATGTACTCAGGAAATTATCTCAATAGAACTGTCTCACAAAACCGGTGACAGCACAAATGACGGCGATGAAATTTCAATCGCCGTCACGCTTCCCCCCCAGCAACATCTTCTTAATCTTCGAAACCACCGAATTCCGCACCTTCACCGTCAAATAAAGGTCCCCCGCCGGGGGCCCCGGATACCCCATTCCGGGCAGGCGGATCTGCTGGCCCTGTTTCACCCCGGGCGGAATCTTCACCACCAGCTTCTTGTTCCGGACCTTGTGAAAATAGGCATAGGGACCGCCGGTTCGGGCCAGGTCGCCGCTGACCGCGATCTCGTCCTTGATGTCCATGACGCTGCGGCCTTTAGGGCCGGTCATGGCGGGGATGAACAGCCCGGCCAGCTTCTCCAGCAGGGGACCGGCCCCGGAACCCGACACCTGCCCCTGCCGTTTGCCGCCCGGGCCGATCCCGCCGAAAAAGAAAAAGCCGCCGCCGTAGACCCCGGGCTTGTTGATCTTGAAGGTCTGGCGGCCGCTGCCGTGTAAATCCTTGAAGATGGCGTCGACCCCCCGCAGCCCGAAGGAGCGGGCCATCTCTTCGAAGATGTCCTGAATGTCGGACCCCTTGAAGATGTCCTGATCCGAATAGGTGTTTCGGAACCGGTCGTAGGCGTCCCGGCCGAAACGGCTTTTGAGGGCGTCGTATTCCCGGCGCTTGTCCGGGTCGGAGAGCACCGCATAGGCCTCGTTGACCGCCTTCATGCGGTCGCCGGCCTCGGGGTTGTCGGTGTTCCGGTCGGGATGGTATTGATAGGCCAGTTTGCGGTAGGCGTTCTTGATCGTTTTGGGGTCGGCCTCGGCGGACACGCCCAGGACCTGGTAGTAATCGGTTTCAGGCATCGGTCGTCCTTTTATAAAAGGTTATCATAACGGCCGATAACATAATACCGATTCGACGGCTTGAAAAGCCCGTTTTTCCTGAAAGCGATTCACCGCGCATTCAAGACCGGCGGCGGATGGCGGCCATGGCCGTGATGGCCAGCAGCCCCCCCCGACTTCTTCGACCGCCGCACCCTTCCGTGCGCTTTCCATTCCGCCCCAACGCCCTAAACTTTCAACGATAAGCCCGGCAAATTGGATTTAAACGCTTGACAAGAAATCGGTCTCATGGTAGCTCATGACTGAGCGCTCATTCAGATGACCGCGACAATGATCACGAATGCGGGCGTAATGTCCTCGTATTCCCACGGCTTACACGCTATTTTTCGGCAAGGCGACATTTATGGACAGGCTTAAAGAAATTCCAACACAGATTAAAAACCCCGAACTGGTCAAAAAACGTCGGCGCCAGATCGTCGACGCGGCGGTACAGTTGTTCATCGAAAAAGGGTTCCACAAGACCACCACCCGCCAGATCGCCAAGGCGGCCGGGTTTTCCATCGGTTCTCTGTATGAGTACGTGGCCTCCAAAGAGGACGTGCTGTTTCTGGTCTGCGACGCCATCCACGCCGAAGTGGAGCGGGGGGTCAATCAGGCCATGGAGCGGACCGGCAAGGGGCCCGAGGCACTGGCCGAGGCGATTCGGGAGTATCTTCTGGTCTGCCACCGGATGAGCGACCACATCCTGCTGATCTATCAGGAGACCCAGTCGCTGCCGCCCCAGTGGCGGAAAAAGGTGCTCGAAAACGAGGTCAACATCACCGGCATCTTCGTCAAGGTGCTGGCCAACCTGGGCGAATCGAAGCGGTTTCCCCGGCTGGACAACCGCACCATCGAGCTGATGGCCCACAACATTTCGGTGCTGGGCCACATGTGGACCTTTCGGCGGTGGTTTCTGGCCCGCCACTACAGCATCGAGGATTATATCGAGCTCCAGACCGAGTTCATCATGGGCCTGCCCGAGTCCAAAAAACGGGAATAGCCCACTGAACCCGGTAAAAAACGGTCATTCAAAAGGGTGTGCGTTTCCGGTGTCGCGCCGGCCGGCGGTAGAAGATCCTGCCGCTCTCCGATCATTTAAAACCATAGATTCAAGACCTTTATAAATGATCCTTCGGACCGCCCCGACATTCGGACACCCCGACACCGCATACCATTATATAAAGGAGAGGGTTACATGAGCAATCCAACGCAACCGTATCAGCCCGAAAACAACGTCCGGGTGGTCACCGCCACCTCGCTGTTCGACGGCCACGACGCATCCATCAACATCTTTCGCCGGATCCTTCAGTCCACCGGCGCCGAGGTCATTCACCTGGGCCACAACCGGTCGGTCCACGAAATCGTGAACGCCGCCATCGAGGAAGACGCCCAGGGCATCGCCGTCTCCAGCTACCAGGGCGGCCACATGGAATTTTTCAAGTACATGGTCGACCTGCTCAAAGAAAAGAACGCCGACCATATTCGGGTCTTCGGCGGGGGCGGCGGGGTCATCGTTCCCGAAGAGATTCGAGAGCTGGAGGCCTACGGCGTGGCCAGGATCTACTCCCCCGAAGACGGCTCCAAACTGGGCCTGCAGGGAATCATCAACCACATGGTGGAGACCATGGACTTTCCGGTGGTCACCGATTTCGACTTCGATCCGGAGGCCCTCACCCCCGACAACAAGCTGCTGACGGCCCGCATGATCACCGCCATGGAGCAGGCCAAAACCTCCGAAAACGGCCACCTGGCCAGGCTGCGCAGCGCCCTGGACGCCAAGATCGGGGGCCGCCGGGCCCCGATCATCGGGATCACCGGCACCGGCGGCGCCGGCAAGTCGTCGCTGACCGATGAACTGATTTTAAGGATGCTTCACGACCAGAAAGACCTGCGGGTGGCCATCATCAGCAGCGACCCCTCCCGACGAAAGACCGGCGGGGCCCTGCTCGGCGACCGGATCCGGATGAACGCCATCGACGACCCGCGGGTCTACATGCGGTCCCTGGCCACCCGGCGCTCCCACACCGAAATCCCCGAATACCTGCCCGAGGCGATCCGGGTGGTCCAGGCCGCCGGATACGACCTGATCATCGCCGAAACCGCCGGCATCGGCCAGGGCGACTCGATCATCACCGACATGGTGGATCTCTCCATCTATGTGATGACCAGCGAATTCGGGGCCGCCTCTCAGCTGGAGAAGATCGACATGCTCGATTTCGCCGACCTGGTGGTGGTCAACAAGTATGAAAAGCGGGGCGGCGAAGACGCGGTGCGCGACGTCCGCAAGCAGGTCCAGCGAAACCGCAACGCCTGGGACCGTTCCCCGGACGAAATGCCGGTCTTCGGCACCATCGCCTCCAAGTTCAACGACGACGGGGTCACCGCCCTGTATCACGCCCTGTTCGAGGCCATCGACGAAAAGACCGGGGTCCGGTTCGAGACCGCCCTGCCCAAGCCCGACAGCCGCACCTCCTCCTCCAAGACCATTATCGTGCCGCCGGAGCGGACCCGGTACCTGGCCGAGATCGCCGAAACCATCCGCAAATACCATGAAGAAACCGAGGACCAGGCCGACGCCCTGCGGAGGGCCTGGCACATCAAGGAGACGGTCATCGCCGTCAACAAGAGCGATCTGGTGGGCGACTATTCCAAACTCCTGGACGGTTTCAAGGCGGAGGCGGCCAAGGCCGAAGAGGCCCTGACCCAGGAGACCACCAAGCTCCTGTCCACCTGGGAAGAGCTGCGGGAGACCTACACCAAAGACGAGCTGGTCTATACGGTGCGCGACAAGGAGATTCGAGTGCCGCTCAACGCCGAATCCCTCTCCCACAGCAAAATCCCCAAGATCGCCCTGCCCAAGTTCAAGGACCCGGGGGAGATCTACCGGTGGATGCGGCGGGAGAACCTGCCCGGCTACTTCCCCTACACCGCCGGGGTCTTTCCCCTCAAGCGGGTGGGCGAAGACCCGACCCGAATGTTCGCCGGCGAGGGCGACCCGGCCCGGACCAACCGCCGGTTCAAACTGCTCTCCTCCGATTCCGATGCCAAGCGGCTCTCCACCGCCTTCGATTCGGTGACCCTCTACGGGTACGACCCGGACGAACGGCCCGACATCTACGGCAAGGTGGGCAACTCCGGGGTGTCGGTCTGCACCCTCGACGACGTCAAGGTCCTCTACGGCGGGTTCGAGCTCTGCGCGCCGAGCACCTCGGTCTCCATGACCATCAACGGCCCGGCCCCGATCATGCTGGCCATGTTCTTCAACACCGCCGTCGACCAGCAGGTGGACAAGTTCAAAGAAGAAAACGGCCGGGACCCCAACCCCGACGAGTATGAAGAGATTCGAACGATGGTCCTCTCCAACGTTCGGGGCACCGTTCAGGCCGACATCCTCAAAGAAGACCAGGGCCAGAACACCTGCATCTTCTCCATCGAGTTCGCCCTCAAGATGATGGGCGACATTCAGCAGTTTTTCATGGAGAACCGGGTGCGCAACTTCTACTCGGTCTCCATCTCCGGATACCACATCGCCGAGGCCGGGGCCAACCCGATCTCCCAGCTGGCCTTCACCCTGGCCAACGGGTTCACCTATGTGGAGTACTACCTCTCCCGGGGCATGGATCTCGACAAATTCGGCCCCAACCTGTCGTTTTTCTTCTCCAACGGCATGGACCCCGAGTATACCGTCATCGGCCGGGTGGCCCGCCGAATCTGGGCCGTGGCCATGCGGGAAAAATACGGGGCCTCGGAGCGGAGCCAGAAGCTCAAGTACCACATCCAGACCTCGGGCCGCAGCCTGCACAGCCAGGACATCCAGTTCAACGACATCCGGACCACCCTTCAGGCCCTGTGCGCCATCTACGACAACTGCAACAGCCTGCACACCAACGCCTTCGACGAGGCCATCACCACCCCCAGCCGGGAATCGGTGCGCCGGGCCCTGGCGGTGCAGCTCATCGTCAACCGGGAGTGGGGCCTCACCAAGAACGAAAACCCGCTTCAGGGAAGCTTCATCGTAGAGGAGCTGACCGACCTGGTGGAGGAGGCGGTGCTGGTGGAGTTCGACCGCATGACCGAACGCGGCGGCGTCCTCGGCGCCATGGAGACCGGATACCAGAGATCCAAGATTCAGGAAGAGTCGATCTACTACGAAACCCTGAAGCACACCGGCGACATGCCCATCATCGGCGTCAACACCTTTCGGGACCCC
>JAABSQ010000234.1 GCA_011390315.1 Desulfobacteraceae bacterium | reverse complement strand
CAGGCAAAGATCGCCTTGTTGTATCGGGGCGCGGCCGACTCCTCCAACTGGCTGATAAGGTGAAAATCCTGGGAGTTCTTGTTCCGCAGATAAAAATCGGGATGGGTTTCGAGGAGCAGCGTATCGCCTTCCTCCAGAACCACATCGCTCAGCGATCCTTTAAACTGCCTGCCGTCTCTCGAAATCGCGACGACCACCGCATTGTACATCTGCCGGAAATGGGCCCCGACGATGCTTCTGCCGATGAACCGGTTCGAATTCGAAACCACCGCCTCCACGAAGCAGCGGTCCGGACGGGGGGTTTCGATTTCAAACAGCCTGTCCATCACCGGGGTGAGGCCTTTGGTTTTTTGAACCTCGGAGACCATTCCCAATGCACCGGTAAAAACCAGACGGTCGTCTTCCTGAAGCCGGATCGCGTAATCGGTCGCAGGGATGGTGACGATTTCAGGCATGCTGTAGGCGACGGGAACGACATTGCCTTCCGGAATGCTCGCGGTCGCATGATAGCCGTCCCTCTTGCGGATGATCTCGATGAGGTTGATTTCATTTTCTTCGGTCAACCCCGCCTTCTGAATGGTTTTTCCGATGAGCGGACTCCCCGGATTCACGATCATCTCGGTGGTGTACTGTTTGGGGTCCCCCATTTGCTCAATGGCAGAGGAGCGGTCCGGAAGCAGCCAGAGGCTCAACAGAGTGGTGACCACAAACATGATTATTGCAAAGGGAACGCCGACCTTGGCGATTTCAAAAAGAGGGATTGAAACACCCATATCCTTATAGATGATACCGCTGACGACCAGATTGGTGCTGGTGCCGATCAAGGTGCAGGTGCCGCCGAAAACGGCCGAATAACTGAGCGGAATCATCAGCTTGGAAACCGGCACCTTGATCTTTTTGGCCCAGGATTTCACCGCCGGAATGAAGATGGCCACCACCGGGGTGTTGTTCAGAAAGGCGCTCAATACGGTGATCGGCACCATCATGTTGAACAGCGCCACCGGCCGCGATTTGATCTTAGGCGACAGGAAAAACGTGAGAAATTGGATGGCGCCGGTCTCCTGAAAGGCCCCGGCCACGATAAACAGGATGGCCACGGTGAGCATGCCCCGGTTGGATGCGCCTTCAACGGCTTCCCGTTCAGTAAGAATACCCGTAGCCAGAAGCATCGCCAGCGTACCCAAGCAGATCCATTCCGGAGGAATCCGTGTTTTTGCCAGCATGACGAACATTAAGACGACACTGATCATTGTGAACCACATCTGCCATTCCATATGTCTCCTCCTGAAATTCGTGTTTCGGTTTGACTCATACGGTTTCCAGTTTGCCGCTTGTTTCCTGATATAACAAAAGATGTGCCAACCGGTGAACGGGTGCGAATTCGGCAGGACAAATTTTCCAATCCTCTATAATTCCAGAAGATTTGAATCCGGAAAATGATTATCCATATTCATGATTGCCGGGCTCTTTTCCGCCTGAACCGGAAAAGTGTATCCCTTTCGGTGACAAGGAGCGGTTCCACTGAAACAATCCGTGGACACTATCGGACGGGTTCCGATCCCTTTCAGCGCTATTCCCGGCCCGCTGTTTGACTTATTTGTTTATATACTACTTAATATATTGGTAATATAGACAGAGAACTTTCAAGGCGGATAGGTTGTCAGGCTCGGCATCCTCTTTGCTATCCAAATCATACCGGCGATCGAAAATGCAGTTTCAGCCTTTGATGATCTCAGGCGGGCCGAATCGCGTATCGGGTTCTTTCGAGACAAGGGTGGAGGCAAGGTTGGAATCCCACAAAGTCAAATCGGTCATGCAACCATATATGCAAGATGTTTCACTGAAATTTTCAGTTGACCCGGAGGATAAGCTGACGAAGGCGGTGAGGCGGATGTTGTTTTATAATACCAACCGTATTTTGGTGGTTCAGAATGATCGCCCCGTCGGTATCATACGGCTTGAGGATGCTCTGAAAAAACTCGGGTTATAATTCATCAATCTCTTATTTTAAACGCTTCCGTCTCGATACCGACCTGTTTTATCAGCCGATGAAGATATTGCCGCTGTATTCCGGCCATTTCCGCGGCCCGACTGATGTTTCCGTCGCTGTTTTGAAGCAGTGCCTTAATATATTGATGGTAAAACAAATTCATAAAGGCATCCCTGGCTTCCCGAAACGGCAGGCTCAAGATATCCGGTGCAACATTCGCCGCCTCTGGAGAATGTTCGCCGGGTTCGGCAAAAATGTCTCCGGCTTCCAGAGAATCGGTTCGACAGAAAATAACTCCCCGTTCGATCATATTTTCCAGTTCCCGAACATTGCCTGAGAAAGGATAAGAGGATAAGCTTTTCAACGCGCTTTCCGATATCAAGAGAATCTTTTTCTGATATAACAAGGCATATTTCTTTAGAAAATGATGTGCCAGCAGAGGTATGTCTTCCCGCCGCTGGCTCAGACTCGGCATTTCCAGTCGAATCACGTTAAGCCGGTAAAACAGGTCCCCCCTGAAAACCCCTTTTTGAACATCGGCTTCCAGTTTATGATGGGTCGCCGCGATAAAGCGGATATCGGCTTTCAAGGTTCGGTTACCGCCAACCGGCTTGTATTCACCTTCCTGCAGCAGACGCAATAATTTGGTCTGCATTCCGTAATCGAGGTCACCGATCTCATCCAGAAAAAGAGTCCCGCCGTCGGCAAGCTCAACCAGCCCTTTCTTATCCTTCCATGCCCCGGTAAACGCACCCTTCACATGACCGAACAACTCGCTTTCAATGACATTTTCGGCAATGGCGGTGCAGTTGACGGTAATGAAGGGTTTGTCTTTACGCAAACTGAACTGGCATACCGCCCGGGCCACCAGTTCCTTCCCGGTTCCGCTCTCCCCTGTTATGAGAACTGTAGCCGTAGTGGGCGCAATCCGCTTGATCGCGTCGATCAGCATCTTCATGATTTTTGAAGATCCGATGATGCCCGAAGCCATATCCTTTTCGGTCAAGGCTTCCCGCAAGGCGATGTTTTCCGAAACCATACTCCGCCATTGCATCACCTTGTCGATGATCAGCAGTAGCCGTTCCCTCTGGAAGGGCTTTGTCAAATAATCAAACGCCCCCTCCCGAATGGCGTCCACCGCGGTTTCGATGGAAGCATATGCGGTCATGATCACTGCGGATATGTCCGGCTGAATTCCCTTGATCTTTCGCAAAAGCTCTATGCCGTTGATCTTGGGCATCTTCAGATCCAGAATGACCAGATCAAAATGCTTCTGCTCCACAATGGCCGGCACTTTTTCAGGATGTTTTTCGGTGGTCACGGAATGATCCGTTTCTTCCTTGATAATACGGGAAAGAAGCGCCAGAATATCCGGTTCGTCATCAACGATCAATATCGTCCCATTCATCCCGATTTTCCTTTGCAAAAATTGGCATTTTAACGGTAAAAACCGTCCCTGTCGGCTTGGTTGCAGCCAGGACGGAGTCGGTGGAAATGCTTTCGCAGTCTATGGTTCCGCCGTATTTGGAGATAATGCCGTAGGTTACGGCCAATCCCAAACCGGTCCCCTCGCCTTCCGGTTTCGTGGTAAAAAAGGGTTCGTAGATGCGATCCAGATTTTCCCGGGATATTCCATGCCCGGTATCCTGAATCTGCACCTCGCCCTTTTGATTTTTCCGATCCCATCGGGATCGAATGGTCAATTTACCCCCGCCCTTCATTGCCGAGGAAGCATTGTTGATCAGATTCAAAAATACCTGCTGCAGTTCCCGAGGATCTCCCCTCACAGCGGGAATATCCTGAGCCAATTCCGTGATCAGTTCAATGTTTTCCATTTCAATCGCATGGCCGGCGATATCGAGGATTCCCCGGATTTCTTCATTGAGATTCGATTTTTCCGCCTCTCCGACACCAAATCGGGCAAACCGGAGCAGATTTTCCACAATCTGCTTGCAATTCATTCCCTGCCTTTCGATCGTTTTTAAATCCTCATACGCCTGAGTGTCGTTAGGGGTTTTTCGAATCAGCAAATCGGTATAACCGAGGATGACGCCCAACGGATTGTTGATCTCATGAGCGACCCCGGCGGCCAGCGTTCCCATGGATGCCAGCTTTTCCGCGCCGATGAGCTTTCGTTCCAGGTTTTTCTCATTGGTCACGTCTCTGGCAATGCACAAAATCGACCCCACGCTTCCGGATTTTTCCCGAACGGGCATAAAGTTTACACTGATCCAGAGATCATGGTCCCCCACCTGCAGCTTGAATTCCTCGCGGATGCTCCTTCCATGCCTGTAAACGAGATTGATGATTTTTTTGTTTTTGTTGAATGCCTCTTCAGAAAAAACCAGATCAATGCGCTTGCTGATGAAATCCTCAGGGCGCCCCCCCAAAAAACCGGCAGTGAAGCTGTTGATGGACTGAAACGCACCGTCCTGGTTCACCGTATAAATGAAGTCCTCAGCGCTTTCAACGAGGGACCGGTATTTTTCTTCCGATTTCTTCAAGGAAAGAGTCCGTTCCTCCACCTTCTGTTCAAGATCCCGGTTCCAACGCATTTCATTGAGCAATATAGCCGTTCCCGCAATAATAACGATTATGATGATAATGACCTGAAACAGGGATCGCCACAGGTAGGTTTGATTGATGTATTCATCGATTTCCGAAGCCGGTGCGACTACCGCTGCCGACCATTTCTGAGGCGGTTGTTCGGATATGACAATCGGAGTGTAGGCGATCAGTTTTTCAATTTCTCCGGTAATGCCGCGATGCCATCCCGTGCGGTAGGATCCGGTTCCTTCCTTGCCTGTAAGCATCCGGTTTTTCTGTATAAAATTGATGGTTTTGTGGGAAATGTCAGGGTTCCGCTCATGTCGGGCCGTAAAGGCGTTTTTCCCGATAAATTCGGTAAATGGATGGTCCAGAAAGGTTCCGTCCCCGGCCACGACCCATGCATATCCGGTTTTTCCGGATTGGGTGTTTCTCAAAAACGGGTTGAGAAAACGGGTTACATCCATTTCCACAGTCAAAATGAATCGGGAGTCGACGAATGAACGGCCCAGGGTCATAAAAATTCCTCCGATCTTCTCCGTCGGAAAAGAGGTGAACCCATGATGTGGGTTTTCCCTTATGGGTACGGTGAAACCGTCTTTATTTCCGAATTCCAAATTTTCGACCTTCCATTGTCGTGAGTAGCCATAGGAATAGATTTTTCCCTCGGCCTGATCCATGATGGTGATCCGGACAATTCCTTTTTCCATAACCCTGAGGAACATGGTTTCCAGGAGTTTCTGCCTATCCGAAATATCATCGGAATGAGGGAGATTTGTGCTGGCGGCCATCTCGATTTCTTTCCGGACAAACTCAAGTTCACGCTCGATATTCCATTTGATATTCCGGGCAATTACCAACTGCTCTTCATTGAACTGATTTTTTGCGATTTCACGAAGGTTTTGATTGGATCGTAGATCCAGGTAGAGGCTGACGG
>JAABSQ010000233.1 GCA_011390315.1 Desulfobacteraceae bacterium | reverse complement strand
AATGAGTCCTGCCAGAATTTTCTGAGTCCGCCGGGTTTGAAATTTCATTACGGTTTGCATGATTATGCCTGCGTCGGTCATCTATCCCCATTCAACTGAATCAGTGCCACAGTTTTATTAAATCAAAAGATGTGAGTTGCAAATTCTATTCCCACCAACAAAGCGAATTCGGGACTTGAAGAAATTTCGGTATTCCAGCAAGAAAATATCGAATCGATTGGCCAATCATTTATTGAAATTTATCCGATTCAAT
>JAABSQ010000232.1 GCA_011390315.1 Desulfobacteraceae bacterium | reverse complement strand
CTGGACAACCCATAGGCCGACAGCGCCATGGCGCCGATGGCCGCAAAGGGGATGTTCTGCTCATCGAACCGACGGGTCAGCATGGAAAACATTTGGCTGAACATGGCGGTGTCTACCCTGCGGCACCGATCAGCACATCCCCCTTCACCGATTCAACCTTCGCCTCAACCAGGCTGTTTTGCAATTCATCACCGCCGTTCAACAGCACCGTCAGGTAATTCGACGTAATCCCCTTCAACAGCCCGGTCTTTCGATCCCGCTGGGTTTCCACAAGAACGGTCATGGTCTTACCGGGGAAGCTTTCCAGAAACGCTCTTTTTTTAACAATCCCCAGTTCCCGAAGCCGTTTGCACCGCTGCTTGACCGTATCCACCGAAACCGGGTCGGAAAATGTCGCCGCCGGGGTTCCCTTTCGCGGTGAAAACGGGAATACATGCAAGTAAGTGATGGGAAGTTCCTGAATCAGGTCGTACGTGTTGGAAAATGCCGCATCACTTTCCCCCGGAAACCCCACCAGCACATCCGCGCCGACGGCCGCATCCGCTATTCGGGTTCGAATTCGACGGACCAGGTCCCCGAATTCGGTTCGAGTGTAAGGCCGCCCCATCCGTTCCAGAACGCCGTTATCGCCGCTTTGCAGGGGGATGTGAAAATGGCGGCAGAACCGGTCCGAACCGGCCGCAAGGTCGATGATCGCCGGGGTCAGTTCATGGGGCTCGATGGAGCTGATCCGAACCCGGTCGACGGCCCCTTCCCGGTCGATCTCCTGAAGCAGGGCAAAAAGATCGGTTTTCGGAGTCAGATCCATGCCATAACACCCCAGATGCACACCGGACAGAACCACCTCATGGTATCCGGATTCTGCCAAAGCCCGAATGCTGTCCAGGACCGCTTCCGGAGGAAGGCTGCGGCTGCGGCCCCGGGCATGGGGCACGATGCAATAGGTACAGAAAGCGTCGCAGCCGTCCTGGATTTTCAGAAACGGGCGGGTCCGCTCCCCGATTTCCGTCAGAGGGATTCGGCGAAAGGTTCGCTCATGTCCGATGTTCGGGCAGTGGGTCGCGGGGTGTTCACCGGTCGTTTCATCCGGATGGCGGTCGACCAGTTCCGGAATCCGGTGCTTTTCCCCGTGTCCCACAATGGCGTCCACCCCTTCGATTTCCGCTATGGCTTCGGGTTCGGTCTGGGCATAGCAGCCGGTCACCAGCACCCGCGCTTCGGGATGGCGCCGAATGGCCTGGCGGGCGGCCTGGCGCGACTGCATGGAGGCCTTGTGGGTCACGGTGCAGGTATTGATGATGCACAGATCGGCTGTTTCCTCCCCATCTACCGGGGTCCATCCCGCCGATTTCAGGCATTGCCCCAGGGCCTCGGATTCGCACTGGTTGACCTTACAGCCCAGGGTGGTGATTTTAAATGTCTTCATGGTCTGATGCATTCATTTTTGTATCTTCGATCCATCCCCCGCCCAGGACCGCATCCTCTTCGTAAAAAACCGCGCCCTGGCCCGGGGTCACCGCCGGCTCCGGGGTATCGAAAACGACCCGGGCGGTCCCTTCCGCACCCGGATGAACGACCGCCGGCACGGCGGTATGCCGGTACCGAACTCGAACCGCGGCCCGCAGCGGGGAATCCGGTTCGGGAATGATCCAATTTACATCGGAAACCCGGCACCCGGAAGAAAGCAGGTCTTCCCTGCCCCCCACCACCAGCCGGTTTCGAGGCGGATCGAGCCGCACCACATAGTACGGCTGAGCTGCCGGGCAGTTGATGCCCCGCCGTTGGCCGACGGTAAACCGGTGCAGCCCCGGGTGTTCGCCCAGCCGGTTTCCGCGGAGATCCTCAATGGGGCCGGGCTCGAATCCAAACCCGGGCTGATCCATGAGAAAGGCCGCATAATCCTCGAGGATAAAGCAGACATCCTGGCTTTCTTTGCGACGCGCCGGGGTCAGCCCCTGTACCCGGGCCGTTTCCCGCACCTGATCCTTAGTCATATCTCCGAGCGGAAACCGGGCCGCGGCCAGTTGTTCCTGGTTCAGAAAGGCCAAAAAATAGGACTGGTCTTTTTGGGGGTCGATTCCTCTGAGCAGGCGATGCCATCCATTCGCATCCCGGATTATTCGGGCATAATGGCCGGTGGCCAGATATTGGGCCCCCTTTGTCCGGGCCGATTCGAGCAGGTCCCCGAACTTGATCGCCGGATTGCAGGCCAGACAGGGATTGGGGGTGCGGCCCGCCGCATAGGTGCGGGTAAAATAATCGACCACCTTCCGCTGAAAGGCGGCGCTCAAATCAACGGTATGGACGGGAATGCCGAGCTGTTCCCGGATATGCGAAAGGCCGGAGTCGGGAAGCGGTTCAAAGCCGGTGGTGAAATGGAGGCCGAAAACGGTATGCCCGGATTGCTTCAGAAGATGGGCCGCCACCAGCGAATCGATGCCGCCGCTGACCGCCACGGCGATGGGCCGGTCGGTCATTATTCAAAGAACATCTTGTTGATGGGCCGCACCTTCATCACCCGGGTCGGGCAGGCGGTGACGCAGAGTTCACAGACGCTGCATTTTTTCTGATCGAAGGCCACCGTCATCTCGGGCCGCTTCACCGCCAGGGCGCTGGTGGGGCAGACGGCGGTGCAGGCGCCGCAGTGGGTACACTGTTTTTCATTCCGGCGAACCTCCTGGCCCGCGGTCTTGATCAGCACCCCCTGGTCCTTCAGGTATTGAACCCCCTGCTTGAATTTTTTCCGTTCCCCGTACAATTCGAGAACCAGAATCCCTTCTTTTCGAGGGAGCACCTCCGCGTTCAGAATATTGAAAGTCAGATCGTATTCCTTCACCAGATGGCAGACCAGCGGCTTGTGAACCACTTCGCTGGGAAAGCGAAGCACCAGCATCTTCGAGTACATGGCGAACCTCCGAAAAATCCTTTATTTTTAAGCCAAAACAATATAATTTAATGGTCCGGATACAGCCTGTCAACCGAATCTTTCAATCGAATCTTTCAGGGGTTTTTCAATGGTTTCGAGCATTTGGGGATGAACAGCCACTTCTTCGTTCGATTCAAGACCGAATCGGCGCCGCATACCGATTATCCGACATGAACCGGTTCGCCTACCTGACCTCGGGGTTCGCCATCAAGACCCTCTCGGCCCTCACCCGGGCCGATATCCATATCCACGGCAAGGAAAACATCCCCGAGGGCGCCAAGATTTTCACGGTCAACCATTTCACCCGACTCGAAACCCTGCTTCTGCCCAGCTATCTCTATGAACTGACCGGCAACACCCCGGTCTGGTCCCTGGCCGACTTCACCCTTTTCAGAGGGTCCCTGGCCGCCTATTTCGATCGGGTGGGGGTGGTCTCCACCCGGGACCCGGACCGGGACCTTCTGATCGTCAAATCGCTGTTGAGCGGGGAGGCCTCCTGGATCATTTTTCCGGAAGGGCGGATGGTCAAAAACAAAAAGATCGTGGACCGGGGCAGGTTCATGATCACCCACGACGGCGGCAAGCATCCGCCCCACACCGGCGCGGCCACCCTGGCCCTGCGCACCGAATTCTACCGCCGGCGGATCATCCGGATGGCCGAACAGAACCCGGAGGAAGCCCGGCGCCTGATGGATCTTTTCAAGCTCGAATCCACGGATCGGCTTCAGGAAGAGACCACCCATATCGTCCCGGTCAACATCACCTACTATCCCCTGCGGGCTCAGGAAAACATTCTCAGCAAGCTGGCCCTCAACTGGGTCGACGGGGTCACCGACCGCACCCTCGAGGAATTGATGACCGAGGGCTCCATGATGATCGCCGGTGTGGATGTGGACATCCGCTTCGGGGCCCCCATTCCCATCGCGCCGTATCTGGACCGATACGCCATTCGACGGGACATCGCCGCCAAACGGAGCATGAATTTCGACGACCCGATCCCCTCCAAACGGCTGATGCGGAAAACGGGCCGCCGGATCATGGAACGGTATATGCGGGCCATCTACGAGATGACCACCGTCAACCACGACCACCTGTTCGCCTCCATCCTCAAATATCGGCCCTTCTCCCGAATCGACCCCGAGGATCTCCGCCGCCGGGTTTTTCTGGCGGCCGTCATGGATCTGGAGGCCTTGAATGTTCACTGCCACCACAGCCTGACCACCGACCAGATCCACCTCCTGACCGACGACCGATACAAAAAGGCCCGGGACTTTATGGCGGTGGCCCTGGCAACCGGTATTCTCACCGAAACCGAGGGCGGACTGGTTCGGCACCGCACCGCATTTACCGCCGGAATCAACTTTCACCAGATTCGGGTGGACAATCCGGTGGCGGTGATCGCCAATGAAGTGGAGCCCCTGCCCCTGCTTCAGAAACGGCTGCGCCGAATCTCCCTGATGCCCGCCTTCTGGGTTCGACGCAAGGTGGTCCGGCATCTGCTAGACCGGAATCTCTATGAGTATGAAGCCGATTACGAGGCCCACTATGCGGAAGCCGAATCCCGGCCCCGAGAGATCGGGGCGCCCTTTCTGATTCGGAGCAATTCCCGGGAGGTGGGCATCCTGCTGATTCACGGCTACATGGCGGCCCCTTTTGAAATGGCGAAACTGGCCGTTTATCTGGGCAATCGGGGGTACATGATCTACGTGCCCCGGCTGAAGGGCCACGGCACCTCCCCCGAAGACCTGGCCGGCCGCACCCATGCGGACTGGGTCGCCTCGGTGGATGCCGGATACGCGGTGATTCGAAACAGCTGCCGGCGGGTGATCTTGGGCGGATTTTCCACCGGCGCGGCCCTGGCCCTGGACCTGGCCCATCGGGTGGCGGACGTGGAGGGGGTGTTCGCCGTCTCTCCTCCCCGCCGGCTTCAGGACCTGTCCCTCAAGAAAAACCTGGCCAAAGAAATCTGGCAGCGCCTGCTCGAACGGGTGCGGGGCAACCATTCGGATTTCATTGAAAACGGCCCGGAAAACCCCTCCATCAGCTATTCCCGGAACCCGGTCTCGGGTATTCGGGAAATCGAACTCTTCATGAACGACCTGGAAGTCAAACTGCCCGAGATCACCGTCCCGGCCCTGGTGGTTCATACCCGCCGCGACCCGATCGCCGATCCGGAAGGGTCCCGTCGGATTTTCGAAAAAATCGGGTCCCGGGACAAACAGTATATTCTGTTCAATTACGAACGCCACAGCCTGCTTTTCGGTGAAGGCGCCCACCGCATACACCGGGCGATCGGCGATTTCATCGAGGATATTCAGTACTGATTCATCCCCCAGATTTTCCTTCACGGACGGCCCGTCTCCTGATAAGGTGTGTACAAAAGTTTACCGAAGCCAAGGAGCCGATCATGGCATCTCAAATTATGGCATCTCAGAAAACCGGATCTTCAAAAACGGGCGCGCCCAAAGCGGTGGTCAAAATCATCGGGACCGACGAGTGCCCCCTCTATCGGGTGGGCGACACCTTCAAGGTGGCCGGAAAAAGCCTCTTCGCCCCCTACGGCAAGCCGACCTGTCTGGTCCTGGTAGGGGATATCACCGAGGTCCTGCTCAACTACTCCTCCCGGGACAGCGAGACCCGGTACGTGTTCGACTGCGGCGGGTGCACCGGCATGGTGCGGCTGGAATACCGGAAAGAAAAGGTGGAAGACCTGGCCCGCTCCGATGGGTCGAAGGAGCCTTCGGATCAAAAGGAAGAAGGCTACTCCCTGGCCGGCTGGCTGAGCAATTACGCTTTTTTCCAGACCCTGGACGAACAGAATATTCGGGAAATCGTTTCCATCCTGAAGAAAAAACAGTACCCCGCCGGCGCCACGGTCATTGAAAA
>JAABSQ010000231.1 GCA_011390315.1 Desulfobacteraceae bacterium | reverse complement strand
GAACCATTTTTGAAAATGCCGGCGACGCCATTCTGGTGACCGATGAACAGGGGAAATATGTCGATGCCAATACCGCCGCTTTACATCTTACGGGATACTCGCTGGAGGAATTGCGCGGTTTTACCATTCAAGACCTGACGCCGCCGGGCAAACAGGCCGAATTTGAAAATGAATGGCATTCTTTCCGCACCGTCGGGGCCCGGAAAGGAGAATACACCCTGCTGTGCAAAAACGGCGACCGAGTGGAGGTCGAATACAACGCGGTCACCGACATTTCACCGGGGCTGCACCTGTCCATCCTTCGGGATATCACCGAGCGAAAGCAGCAAGACCAGGCCCTTCATGAGGCATTGAAGAAGGCCGAAGACGCAAGCAGGATCAAGACCCGGTTTTTGGCCAACATGAGCCATGAACTGCGCACCCCGCTGAATGCGGTTCTCGGGTATTGCCAGATCCTGGCCCGGGACCCCTCCCTTTCCGAATCCAACCGGGAAAAGGTCCTCACCATCCAAAAAAGCGGGGAACACCTGCTCACCCTGATCAATGATATTTTAGATATCGCTCGAATCGAATCCGAAAAATTGCCCCTGGAACCATCGCCGGTGAAAATAAGCGGTCTGTTGCGAAATACCCTCGATATTCTTCGACCCCGGGCCGATCGGAAAGGCATCTCCCTGGTGGAAAAGATCGACCCGACCCTGCCGGATTGGGTCCAATGCGATGCAAAGCGGCTTCGGCAGGTGCTGTTGAATCTGCTCTCCAATGCGGTGAAATTCACCGATTCGGGCAGCGTGACCCTTCAGGCGTATCCCGCCGGTGATCAAATCACTTTTTCAGTTCGGGATACCGGGTCGGGCATTCCGGGCAGGATGCTTTCCTCCATTTTCGATCCGTTTTATCAAGTGCATTCCGGCGAACCGAAGTTCGAAGGCACCGGCCTGGGCCTGGCCATCAGTCGAAAGATCGTTGAGTTGATGGGCGGCAAAATTCAGGTGGAAAGCACGGTCGGAAGGGGGAGCGAATTTCGGTTCGCGGTGGAACTTCCCCCGGTTTCACACGAAGGAAAAAAGAAAAAGCCCTTGTGGAATGAAACGGTTTCGGGGTATGAGAAAGAACATCAAAAAAAGCCCCGAACGGAAGATGCGGATGGGGATTCAAAACGGCTGAGGCTGTGCTCGGATGAAGATTTGAAAAACCTCCGGGTCTTGGCTGGAATGGGTGATATCGTGGGAATCCGAAAATACGCCGAACGACTTCGAAAAGACCGTCCTGAAACCGACCCTTTCTGCGATCTTCTCATCGACTGCGCCAGAAACATAGATATTGCCAAAATCACCGAATTGTTGCAAAATGATCCGACCTGACCCTCTCATCAATCGGTAATTGCAGGAGCAGTAAAGGTGCTGAAGCCCGCTTCCCGAAAAGTCACCTATGAAGATATAGAAGCCTTGCCGGAGAACCTGATCGGCGAAATCATCGACGGTGAACTGATCGCCGTACCCCGGCCGTCTTATCTGCACAGTCACGTCGCCTCGTCCTTGACGGAAGAGATCAGCGGCCCTTTTCAAAAAGGAAAAGGCGGCCCCGGCGGATGGATTCTTTTGTATGAACCGGAAGTGCGCCTGGGCCGGAACCTGCTCGTGCCGGACCTGGCGGGCTGGAAAAAAGACCGGTTGACCAGCCCCCCTGATAAGAATTACGCCACCACACCGCCGGACTGGATTTGTGAAATCCTGTCTCCCTCCACAATCCGCACGGACCGGATTCGCAAGATGCCTCTGTACGCCCGATTCGGCGTGCCCCATGCATGGCTGATCGACCCGGCGGCCAAGACGGTGGAAGTGTTCGGGCTCATGTCCAACAACCGATGGGTGCTCATGTCGGTGCACGGCGAGAATGAATGCATTCGTGCGGAACCGTTTCAGGCGGTTGAAATCGCCTTGGAACACCTCTGGTGGGAATAACCGGTGAAGACAAACAGCCGATTATCAGGCCCGTGCCGGCCGCACCGGGAGATTCATCCGTGAAGAAGGAAACACCGGAAACCGCGACCATTCTGATCGTGGACGACACCCCCGACAATCTGAGAGTGCTGATCGATCTTCTGGAAGCCTCCGGGTTTGAAACCCGTGTGGCCACCAACGGCCGGGATGCCGTTCGAATCGCCGATCTGGTCCGGCCCTCGGTGATCCTGCTCGACATCCTGATGCCGGAGATGGACGGATTTGAAACCTGCACCCGGATCAAGGCCCATCCGGATACGGCCGACATTCCGGTCATATTCCTCTCGGCCTTGGCCGATACCGAGAACATCGTCCGGGGGTTCGAGGCCGGCGGAGTGGATTACATCACCAAACCCTTTCGACGCGAAGAGGTCCTCGCCCGGCTTCGGGCCCACGTCACCATTCGCGCTCAGCAGAGAGAACTGACCGCCCTGAACCGCCGGTTGAACCGGGAGGTCGAACAGCGAAAACAGACCTCGATCACCCTGGCCGAAAGCGAAGAACGCTTGAATGAAGCGCAGTCCCTATCAGACATGGGCAGCTGGCAGTGGGATATGGCCGCCGATGAAACCGTCTGGTCGCAAAATATGTACCGGCTGTTGGGATACACGCCCGGTGAGGTGACGGCATCGATGGACGGCTTCAAGAAGCATGTGCATCCGGACGATCTCAACAAGGTGTCTACGATCATTAGCACCTGTATTCACAAGCAAAATCCATTCCAGGTCGAATACCGTTTTTTCCGGGTCGACGGGGAGATGCGATATGCCCGCGCCGTCGGAGAGGTGGCGTGCGGCATCGACGCAAAACCGGTTCAAATCCACGCCACCTTTCAGGATATCACCGAGCAAAAGCGTCAGGAAAAAGAACTGAAATTGGTTCATGAAAGACTCGACAACATTCTGAAGTACTCGCCGAACGTGATTTCCATCTTCGATGAACAGGGCCGATACCTGCACATAAATCCGGCCGGTCAACAAATGTTGGCATTGCCGGAGGAAAATATCCTGGGAACTTCATGTCGAGACCTCTTGCCCGAAGAGGTTGCAGACACTTTTCTGGAGCGCATCCACACCGTCTTGAAATCCGAATCGGTTCTGGAGGTGGAAGACCAATTTCAGATCGACGCCCGGGAACACATTTTTTCTACCACCCTGTTTCCCATCTACGGCAACAGCGGGCCGCCCGCCGCCGTGGGGGGCATCGCCATGGACATCACCCGGCGCAAACAGGCGGAAAAAGCATTGGAAGAGAGCCGCGAATGGTATCGCGCCCTGTTTGAATCCGTTGCCGATGCCATCTTTGTTCACCCGGTGATGCCCGACGGGACGCCGGGGTCCTTCATCGAAGTCAATGAGGCGGCCTGCCGACTGCTCGGCTATTCCAGGGAAGAACTGCTGAAACGGACCGTATACGACATCGATGTTTCTGAAAGCGAAGTCGAAACCGGAGAAATCCTGCAAAAGTTGTCGCAAAGGGAGAGCATCGCCTACGAGCGTGTGGTCGCGGCCAAAGACGGTCGCCGAATACCGGTGGAACTTCATGCCAAACCGGTGGGGCAAAAAGGCGAACGGCCGGTGCTGGCCATCCTTCGGGACCTCACGGAACGGAAAAAGGCCGAAGACGCGCGGCTGCAAATGGAACGCCGCCTTCAGACCGTGCAACGGCTGGAAAGCCTCGGGGTCATGGCCGGCGGCATCGCCCATGATTTCAACAATCTTTTAATGGTGATGCAGGGCAACATCGAAATCGCCAAAGAAGGGCTGTCCGGTGAAACCCGGGAAGGGATGGCCCTCCATGCCTCCGAAGCGGCGATTCAGCAGGCGGCGGACCTGGTTCGACAGCTCCTGGCCTATACCGGCAAGGGCCATTTCATCGTGGAACCGGTGGATATCGGAAAGATGATTCAGGAGGTATCGGACATGCTCCGATCCGCCGTACCGGCGACCGTAAAATTGCACTACGATCTGCCCGCCGATCTCCCGAAGGTGGAAGGCGATACATCGCAATTGAGGCAGCTTCTGTCCAACCTGGTCGCCAATGCCGCCGAATCCTACGATGAAAATCGGGGCGGGGTCGTCACGATCTCCGCCGGCGACCGGTTTTTTGATGAAGCCTATCTGTCGGAAACCGTCTCCGAGGTGTGGATGGGGTATGATCCGCCCTTTTCGGCTTCGCGGTTCGTCTTCATCGAAGTCAAAGACCGGGGCGGCGGCATGGACGCGGCGAACCGAAAACGCATTTTCGAACCCTTTTACACCACCAAATTTCAGGGCCGGGGCCTCGGCCTGGCCGCGGTGCTCGGCATCGTGCGCGGCCTCAAGGGATACATCCGAATCGATTCCGAACCGAACCGGGGCACGGCCGTTCGAGTCCTGCTGCCGGTCGGCGCCGAGCAGGCGACCGTTTTGCCGGAAAAAGAAGCCGCGCCGCCATCTTCATCGCCCGCGGAATTCCCGACAGGCGCCGGCCTGATTCTGCTGGTGGACGATGATGCCCAGATCCGGCATCTCGTGCAGCGCATGCTCGAACGCCTCGGCTACGACACCGTCTGCGCCTCCGGCGGCGCCGCGGCCCTGGAGATCTTCAAAGAAAAGCGGGATTCCCTCGACCTGGTGCTCTGCGATCTCAGCATGCCCGGCATGAGCGGCATCGAGGTTCTGGAAAACCTTCGCGCCCTGGACGCTGCCATTCCGGTCATCCTCTCCAGCGGCTACAGCGAAGATGACCTCAAAGACCGCTATCGCAACAAAGGCTTTTCCGGGTTCCTTCAAAAGCCCTATAGGATGAAGACGCTGGGCCGAATGGTGGAAGAGGTCCTGAAATGACATAGAACGAGAGGGGCTGGCTTCTAGTCGAGGCGCTTCTTCTCGCCGGTATCACCCGGGCCCTTTGAAAACATCCTCGCTCAAGCAGAAACCCTGATCGACGGCATCCCCGAGCATGCATATGCCTATGAACGCGCGATGTTTTGAAAGGCCGGCATTACCTTTACATTACAAATTTTTAATTTTAAAACAATGTAAGCTACTTACAGATCAGTCCACTCTGAAAAACCCTCTCCCGCCTCGGTAACTCTTCGGTAACCCCCGGTGTGGTAAAAAAACGCCGGTTCACGCGAATCCCACCATAAAACCACACCAACCAAAGGAGGGAAGCCATGAAAACCATCGGGATCGTTTTCATCGTACTCGCCGTTTCTCTGTGCACCTTGGCCTTCGTGCAAGGGGACCAGAATCAAGATGAGGCGTTTTACAAAAAATGCATCGATGAAAAAATCGCAAAATGCGAACGCAAATGCAGACTGGTCCACTCCCGGGGGGATCATCTACAATCCTACGGCGAAAAGAAGGATGGAGAGGCGCAATTTTACAAGGAGAACAAAGAAAACCTGGTCAAGGCCATGGTTCAGCAAGAAGTGCCGAAAAAAACAAGCGCGGTGCACCATTTCCTGATCAAGGCTTTTCAGTAGGTTTCACTCGCCCGAAAGGTTTCATTCGGATGATCCGACCCGAAAAATCGCCGGGAAAAAAACCGATCATGAGAACAGAATGCTCATCAACCCGGCAGGTCCGATGAGACGGACCTGCCGAGCCCTTCAGGTGCGGTCCATGCCGGCAAAAAGCGCATCACGGGTAGATCAGGGAATCACATCCCCCTTGCTGATCATCTCGATGACCGTATCCTTGATGTCGGGATAGTAGAGCTTCATTCGGGCGGCGTCGTTGATTTTCTTTTCCCACTTCATGAAGGAGTCGACGTTCCGCAGGGTGTGCTCGGCGTTTTTGGGGTTGCCCTTTTCGGCGATCT
>JAABSQ010000230.1 GCA_011390315.1 Desulfobacteraceae bacterium | reverse complement strand
TTCCCGGTTCGATGGGGTATTTGTCCGAAGGCTCGGGTGTCTTTTCGGAGAGGCTGGCAAACAATTGTATATCAATATAATCGCTCATGGCATTCCTTTTTTTCATGTACGTGGGTTAGGGTAGTCCGATTTCATGCTGGTCATATTCCTTGACCTTGCGGTAGAGGGTTTTTCGTCCGATGCCCAGGAGTTCGGAAGCCTTGGCCCGGTTGCCTTTCACATACTTGAGCACCCGCAGGATGTGATGTTTTTCCATTTCGGCCAGGGAAAGAAAGGGGGTATCCCGGGGGTTGTCTCGAACCGCCTCCACCAGTTCCCGGGGCAGGGCTCGTTCGGTGATCAGCCCGTTTTCCGCCAGGATGATTCCCCGTTCGATGACGTTTTGAAGCTCCCGAATATTGCCCGGCCAGTGGTAGGCCAGCAGGCACTGCATGGCCTTGGCCGAAATCCGGCAGGAAGGGGTGCTCATGCTCAGCTTCTGGCGGAAGTATTCAACCAGCAGGGGGATGTCTTCCTTGCGCTCTCTGAGCGGCATCAACTCGATATTGAAGACATTCAGCCGGTGGTACAGGGCCTGACTGAATCGGCCGGCTTCCACCTCTTTTTGAAGGATCCGGTTGGTGGCGAAAATGAACCGGATGTCCGCCTGGCGTTCCTCCTGGCCGCCCACCCTGCGGTACGTCTGGTTTTCCAGTACCCGCAGCAAGGATGCCTGCACATCCATGGGCAGCTCTCCGATTTCATCCAGAAAGAGGGTGCCCTTGTGGGCCAGGTCCAGGAGCCCCTCCCGGGAGTCGATAGCGCCGGTGAAGGCGCCTTTTCGATATCCGAAAAGCTCGCTCAGGATCAGCTCTTTTTGAAGGGTGCCGCAGTTTTTGGTGATCAGCGGCTGGGCGGCCCGCTGGCTGAGGGAATGGATATTCCGGGACACCACGTTTTTTCCGGTTCCGCTCTCACCGGTGATCAGGACCGGCACATGGGTCGGGGCGACCTTGGCCACCAGATACCGGACATCTTCTATGGAAGGAGAATTGCCGATGAGCTTATGGGAGGGCTGCGCCCCCTGCTTGTGGCGCAGCAGCGTGTTTTCCCGCTGAAGGCACACCCGCTGATAGGCCTTTTCGATCACCAGCTCCAGCCGATCCAGGTTGAAGGGCTTGGTGATATAATCATAGGCGCTCATCTTCATGGCTTCGACCGCGTTGTCGATATCGCCGTACCCGGTAATTAAAATCACCTCCATCCCCGGCATCAGATCCTGAAATTCGACCATCAGATCGAGGCCGTTGGCGTCGGGCAGTTGAATATCCAGAATAATGACGTCGAAGCGCTTCTTGTTGAGCAGTTTGAATGCCTCGCGGCCGCTTCCCGCCGTACAGACGGTTCTTCGCGGTGAGCTCAGCTCCATTT
Organism: Desulfobacteraceae bacterium; assembly: GCA_011390315.1. Lineage (GTDB taxonomy): Bacteria > Desulfobacterota > Desulfobacteria > Desulfobacterales > Desulfococcaceae > JAABSQ01. The sequence continues at coordinate 4,455 of JAABSQ010000230.1, read as the reverse complement.
CAAGCAGTCTGCGAATGGATTGTTCGTCGTCTACGGCCAGTATCTGAATGGTTTCGGTGTCCTGCATAGGGTTTTACGGGGTTCGGGTTGGGATCTCACGGCATCGGCAGTTTCACCCTGAAAGTGGCGCCTTGTCCGGCGCTGCTTTCAACCTGAATTTCTCCTTTGTGTTGTCGAATGATGTTATAGCAGGTGGACAGGCCGATGCCGATGCCCTTTCCTACCGGTTTGGTGGTGAAGAAAGGCTCAAACAGTTTGTCCAGGTTTTCTTCGGGAATTCCGTACCCGGTGTCTTTGACGCTGAGGACAATCCAGTCATCCCCCCGGGTACGCGTTCTGAGGGTGATTTTTCCCTGATTCTGAATGGCTTCCAGGGCATTCAGGACCAGATTCAGGACCACCTGCTTCAGTTCCGCGGCGATGCCCATGGGTCGGGGAAGGGCCGGGTCCAGATCCAGGCAGATGGCGTTGGGCAGTTTTTTCTTCAGATGGTGTTCGAGGATTTTGAGCACATCCACCACTATGAAATTGAGGTCCACGGCGGTCAGAGAGGCATTCCACCGGGGGCTGAAGGTCAGCAGGTTTTGCACAATATCCCGACAGCGATGGCCTTCGGCGATAATCGTCTCCACATATTCCTGAAGGTCCCGAGCGAGTTTTTTATCATTCTGAAGGTCCCCCAACCGTTCTTCCAGTCGGGGCAGCCGGCGCTTGAGCCCTTCGGCGAAACCGCAGATGGCGGTCAGCGGATTGTTGATCTCATGGGCCACTCCCGCGGCCAGCAGCCCGATGGTAGCCATCTTTTCCGCATGATAGTACTTGGCCTGGTATTCTTTTTCCACCGTGACATCCCGTTTCAGTAAAAGCATATGCTCCGGTATGCCCCGTTGGTCCCGCAGGGGGGATGCGGTAATTTCAAACTGCCGGTTTTCGCCTTTCAGATGATAGATATACATCTGACGGGAGACATGGTTGGTCTCCAGAGCCTCGGACAAAGGGCAGGGAGAACAGGGGGAATCCTGGTTTCGAAAGACCCGATAGCAGAATTCGTCTTGGGGTTCGGGGTGAGGGAATACCCGATAAAAGACATGGTTGACCGATTGAATCCGGTAATCGAGGGAGATCACCGCCATGACATCGGTGATGCCGTCCAGGATCGCCTGAATCTGTTGCCGCTTTTCTTTCAGCTTCAGGTTGCTCTCCTGAAGCTCCCGCATTTTGATCTGGACCTCTTTGAAAAAGCCCAGCTTGGTGTCTTCGAGGCCGATCAGGTCTTCCAGGCGGGTATCCATCTTCATTACCAGGCATCCTCGCAAATCTGAAGCATCTCTTCCCAGGTGGCCGGCCGGGGATTGGTCAGCAGGCAGGAATCGTTGACCGCCATTCGGCAGACCTGGGGAAGGCTGGCCCGATCGGTAATGATATCCCGAAGACGGGTGGAGACATTGAGCTGATGGGAGAATTCCTCCAGTTTTTCGATACCGGCCAGGGCGGTTTTTTCATCGGAGGAATACCGTTTTCCCAGGACGATTTCACCGATATCGGCCACCTTGTCGGGGCAGGCCGGCAGATTGAATCGCAGCACATGGGGAAGCAGCACCGGATGGATGAGCCCGTGGACCACGTCCAGCATGCCGCCCAGGGAATGGGCCAGGGCATGGTCTATGCCGAGGCTGGCATTGCTGAAGGCCATGCCGGCGGAGGTGCTGGCGACGCTCAACTGCTCCAGGGCGTCGATTCCCCTGGTCTCCAAGGCGGCCGGAAGGACCTTGATGATGATGTCGATGCTCTTGAGAGAATGGACCTCGGTGAAGGGGGAGGCGATTTTGGAGACATACGACTCCGCGGCATGGGCGATGGCGTCGATGGCGGCGGCGATGATCAGGGACTTGGTTTTGGTGGTCAGGATATTGGGATCGATGATGGAGATGTTGGGGACCAGGGTCCGGCTGATGATGGACATTTTGACCCGGCGCTGAACATCGTTGATGATCGCAAACTGGGAAACATCCGAACCGCTTCCGGCGGTGGAGGGAATAAAGACCATGGGCGGCAGCGGACGATGAATCCGGTTGGCGCCCTCATATTGATGAACCTTTCCGCCGTTGCTGGCCACCAGGGCGATTCCCTTGGCCGCATCCATGGGGCTTCCGCCGCCCAGAGACACTACCACATCACAGCCTTCGTCCAGATACAGCTGCGCCCCTTCCTGAACCTGGTGGTCCCTCGGGTTCGCCACCACATTGGAATAGTAGACCCAGCTCAGCTTTTCCGTTTCCAGGAGCTCAAAGACCTTGTCTACCCATCCGGCCTTTTTCAGCCCCGGGTCACTGACGAAAAATACCTTCTCCGCCCCCAGACGCCTTGCGCAGGTACCGACATATTGCATGCTGCCCCGGCCGAAAAGAATTTCCGGAATGGAAAATTTGCGAACTGACATCGGCATTGCGGATCCCCCCTTTCAGATGGATTCGTGGTTAAACGAACACGGCCTTCTGGAACGGCCGATATCCGATTATATGGGAAGAGATTCGGAAAATTCTGAAAGGCTGCTGATGGTTCCGGGATTTACGAACGGTCCGAAGCGCTGTCCAGGAGAGCATCGATCTTGTCCTTTTTAAAACCGGCAATCACCGTATCTCCGATGACAATGGTCGGGAAGGTGCATTCAGGGTTATGTCCTTTCAATTCCCGCATGGTTTGGCTGCGTTCATCCCCGGTCAGCAGATCCAGATAGGTCCACTCGAAATCCACACCCCGTTCTTTCAGGTACATTCTCATGTCTTTGCAATGGGCGCAGGAAGACAGACCATACATTTTAATTTTAGATTTCATAAACTCCTTCTGTGTTGCCAAAGAGGCGGGAAAAGATTGGAAATCGGATTGACAGACGAGACTTATTTTTATCATTCACGGAAGGAATCGTCAATGATTCTTTTTTGTTAGCCGCCTTTTATGAGAATGCCAAGGCATATTTCAGCGGCGGTCTCGTATCCAATTGACCCGTCAAAAATAGGCCCTGGGTCAAAATGACTCTTGTTTCCTTTTGCCCCATTCCCACCCCAGATCGAAGGTCTGAAAGGAGCATAAAAAAAATATACTGTAAATACAGTAGGGTCGAAATGAACAGGGATTAAAAATAACCAATATGATTTGTTTGGCACCACTATTGTATATATTAAATGTCAGTTCGTAAGTGGAAAGGCTTATACAAAGCGATGTAACCTTAAATCAATGAAGGAGGTTTCAATGTCTGTACCTGAACAAGTTTTCGGATTTTTTATTCCCACGGTTACCCTTATGGGTGTCGGCGCGCACAAGGAACTGGGCAAGCAAATCCAGACCCTCGGCGGCAAAAAACCGCTGATCGTCACCGATAAGGGGATCACCGGCGCCGGCCTGACCGAAAAGATTGTCAACCTGATCAAAGAGGATATCGGCGTGGAAGCGGCGGTGTTTGACGAAACCATTCCGAACCCCACCGACAAGAACGTCCACGATGGCCTTGAGGCCTACAAGAAGAACAACTGCGACATGATCATCACCCTGGGCGGCGGAAGCCCCCACGACTGTGGCAAGGGGATCGGCATTGTCGCGACCAACGGCGGAAAGATCAATGATTACGAAGGCGTGGACCAATCCACCAAGGACATGCCTCCTTTCATCGCCGTCAACACCACCGCCGGCACCGCCAGTGAAATGACCCGTTTCTGCATCATCACCGATCTGTCCCGCAAGGTCAAAATGGCCATCGTCGACTGGCGGGTCACCCCGACCGTCGCCATCAATGATCCGTTGTTGATGCAGGGGATGCCTCCGGGATTGACCGCCGCCACCGGCATGGACGCACTGACCCATGCGGTCGAGGCTTACGTCTCCATCATCGCCACTCCGGTCACCGATGCCTGCGCCCTGAAAGCCATCGACCTGGTCGCCAATTACCTGCGGGCGGCGGTCGCCAACGGCGCCGATATGGTAGCCCGCGACAAAATGGCTTATGCCGAGTACCTGGCCGGCATGGCCTTCAACAACGCCAGCTTGGGCCATGTCCATGCCATGGCGCATCAGTTGGGCGGTTTCTATGATCTGCCCCACGGCGTGTGCAACGCCATTCTGTTGCCCCATGTGAGCGCCTATAACCTGATCGCAAAAGTCGATCGTTTTGGAGACATCGCCGTCGCCATGGGTGAAAACATCGCCGGGCTTTCCAAGCGCGATGCCGCCGACAAGGCATTGGAATCCATTAAGAAACTTTCCGCCGATGTCGGCATTCCCAGCGGCCTCGATGAGCTGGGCGTCAAAGAGGAAGACCTGCCGACCATGGCCGAGAATGCTCAGAAGGACGCCTGCGGCCTCACCAACCCGAGATGCCCCACCCTGGAAGACGTGATCCAGATTTACAAGAACGCCCTGTAAGATGTCGTAAGTGGTTCCACCCGCCCCGGCCGAGGATTC
>JAABSQ010000229.1 GCA_011390315.1 Desulfobacteraceae bacterium | reverse complement strand
ATGGCATCGTAGAGCTGGTTCCGAAGAATCTCCGTCGTCCCCACCAGGATGGGTCCATCCGGGTTTTCCTTTCGGTCCCCGGTCAAAATGCCCACGTTGTCCGAGCCGAATTGATCGGAAAATTCAATATATTTGGAATTGGTGAGGGCTTTAAGTGGAGAGGCATACCATGCCCTGCCGCCGTCTTCCCGAATCTTTGCGATGGTCTGTTCCGCAATCCAGGTTTTCCCGGCGCCGGTCGGCGCCGTCACCAGGCAATCGCCCTCCCCGATGGCGGCCAGGGCTTCCAGCTGAAACGGGTCCGGCTTGAACGGCTTTTTTTTGGGAAT
>JAABSQ010000228.1 GCA_011390315.1 Desulfobacteraceae bacterium | reverse complement strand
CTGCAGTTTCGGGTCCGCCTGGGGTTTGATCTTTAAAAGCTTCCGCCGTCCCTTGAATCTTCCGCCGGGCTTATTGCCGGTGTAGCGTTTGTCGCTCATGAAACAAAAAGTCGGGCAGCCATTTCTTTGACCGCTGCTACCGCCGGGGAATCGGATTCAAAGGGGGATTTTCCGGTCAAATCGGCCTCGATCAAGGCTTCATCATAGGGAAGAAACCCCAGGAACTGAAAGTCGGACAGGTGCTCTTTCAGAAATGCCTCATCCTTTTCACCCCGAATCTTATTGCCGATCACCGCAATGGACTTGAGCCCGATTTCAGACGCCAGCTGACGAATATGCTCCGCGGTATCCAGGCTGCGACGGCCCGGTTCCACCACCACCAGCAGTTTGTCCACCGCCCGGGCGGTTCCGCGTCCGAGATGTTCGATGCCGGCCTCCATGTCCATGACCACCACCTCATCCCGGGCCAGCACCACATGGGTCACCAGTGCCCGCAGCAGGGTGCTTTCCGGGCAGATACAGCCGGCCCCTCCTTTTTTGACGCCCCCGAGCCGCATCAGTTTGATGTTCTCCAATCGGGCGGAGAGTTTTTCAGGAAGATCATCCACCTTGGGGTTGAGCTTGAAATATCCGCCCACCGTGCCGGGCATGGCCTCGGTTCTTTCCAAAATCAACTCTTTCATTTCGGAAATGGGGACGATCTCTTCGGCGCCCTCGATGCCCAGAGCGCCCGCAAGATTGGCGTCCGGGTCGGCGTCGATGGCGAGTACGTGCTTTCCCTGTTGGTTCAGAGTCCGGATCAGAAGTGAGGAAAAGGTGGTCTTGCCCACGCCCCCCTTTCCGCTGACAGCTAATTTCATGGCAATACAATCCTTTCGAATAGACAGTTCAAATTATCTGAAACTTCATTTTTTGTCATATGAATCATAAATATAACACAGCAAACGACAGGGACAAGGGCAGGCGCAAAAACCCTACCGGTTTCTTTCCCCCAGAGGGCCTTCCACATTGAAAATCGGGATCGGTTTACGCATCCCTTTGGGGATGAGCGGATCAAGGCGGGTCAGCCTGAACAGACCGTTAATATGTTGATAGGTGCTCTCGGAAATCAGGACCTGACCCGAGGCGGCCAAGGAGCAGAGCCGGGAGGCGGTATTCACGGTATCCCCGATGACCGAATAGCTCATGGTCCGGGACGAACCGATATATCCGGCCACCAGCCGGCCCGAATTGATGCCGATGCCGACCTGAATCGGTTGCTTGCCCCGGTCCTGCTGCCGGCGATTGAATTCGAAGAGCATGGTTCGTATTGCCAGGGCCGCGTTCGCCGCCCGAAGCGGGCCGTCTTCCTGGGCGATGGGGGCCCCCCAGATGACCATGATGGCGTCCCCGATGAATTTATCCACCGTGCCCTGGTACCGGAACACAATCTCCACCACCGATTCAAAGTAGTCGTTGAGCATCTGAAGCACTTCCGAGGGTTCATTGTTCTCGCTGATCGCGGTAAACCCCCGGATATCGGCAAACAGCACCGTCGCCTCCCTGCTTTCACCCCCTTTTTCCACCTTCAACTGACCGGAAACCACCATTTCCGCCAGATCCGGAGAGAGCAATTTCTCAAACCGTCGGCGGGTCTCCGCTTCTTTTCGAGCCTTGATCGCCGACTTTTTCCGTTCATCGATATCCTCGAAGGTGCAGTCGAAATGTTCCCGCTTTCCCGATCCGTCTTTGATCAGCCGGGCGGTCACCGAACCCCATATCGGTTCCCCGGTGCTTTGTTTCAGAAGGATTTCGCTCCGGAAAATGCTGCCGTTTCGAACCAGGGCATCCGAGAAAGCACGGCATTCGAAATCATCCAAAAACAGGTCGCCGAATTCAATCGAACCCAAATCCTTCTCTGATGCGAATCCGAACATTTTCAGAAAAGAGGGGTTGGCCATCAGAAACCGGCCGTGGACGCCCGGGGTGTTTCGACAAATTCCGATGGGGATGTTTTCCACCAGGGTCCGGTACCGGGCCTCGCTTTCTCGAAGGGCTTTTTCAGCCCGTTTCCGATTGTCCATGGTATACTGGGCATGAGAGCCGAAAATCACAAAAAGACACAACACGATGAGTCTGGGCCAGATTTCATCGATATCGCTTCCGAATACCAATTCGTAAAAATTTAAACGCCGGGAGGTAAATATATTCAGGATCGAGTCGATGACCCAGTAGATGAAGGCAAGTCCGAGGGCGATAAATACCATTTGATCTGTCAGATGCTTTGGACTATCCTGTTTTTTCATACAACCGTTCTCACCAAGGGTCAGGTCATGAAAAAGACTAAAAATTGACATTACGCAATTGTCTTCAGGTATGAAGCTTGTTCTTGGATATCAGGTTTATGGAAGTATTTCAAATCCAAAATTAATCCTGCCGGCACATCGCCATGCGTATTTATAGAGAAAAAATGACGAAATTTACAGAACTTTAACGACAGCCCGATCGAAAGGGAGGAGATTGGAATGACAGACATTCTGGAGTTGATGCAATCGAGGGATCCCGGTGAACGGGAATTCCACCAGGCGGTGGAAGAGGTGGTGGACAGCATTAAACCGGTGTTGGACCGAAATCCCGAATACCGCCGGGCAGCGGTCCTGGAAAGAATCGTCGAACCCGAGCGGATTATTCTGTTCCGGGCGCCCTGGACGGATGATCAGGGACAGGTTCACGTGAACCGCGGATACCGGGTGGAGATGAACAGCGCGATCGGACCCTACAAAGGCGGGCTTCGGTTCCATCCTTCGGTCAACCTGAGCATTCTAAAATTTTTAGCCTTTGAACAGGTTTTTAAAAACGCACTCACCACGCTTCCCATGGGAGGGGGCAAAGGCGGCTCCGATTTTGATCCCAAAGGCAAATCTGACAACGAGGTGATGCGGTTCTGCCAGAGCTTTATGATGGAGCTGTTCCGATATATCGGGCCCAACACCGATGTGCCGGCCGGGGATATCGGGGTCGGGGCTCGGGAGATCGGATTTTTATTCGGCATGTACAAGAAGATCCGCAACGAATTCACCGGCGTCCTGACCGGCAAAAGCCTCAATTGGGGCGGCAGCCTGATTCGCCCGGAGGCCACGGGATACGGAAATGTCTACTTCGCTTCCGAAATGCTGGCCACCCGGGAGAAGACCCTGGAAAACAAGATATGTCTGGTTTCCGGCTCCGGCAATGTGGCCCAGTTTACCACCGAAAAAATTCTGCAACTGGGGGGCAAAGTGGTCACCCTTTCCGATTCCTCCGGATACATCTATGATGAAGAGGGGGTCGATACCGAAAAACTGGAATTTGTCAAACGCCTTAAAAATGTCCGAAGGGGGCGCATTAAAGAATATGTTGAAAAATATCCCGACACCCACTATGCGGATGTGGACCCCAGCCTCGACTACAACCCGCTCTGGGATCGAAAGGCCGATTGCGCCTTCCCCTGCGCGACCCAGAATGAGATCAATGAAAAGGATGCCATGCACCTGATGAAAAACGAGGTCAATCTGGTCAGCGAAGGGGCCAATATGCCCTCCACCCATCAGGCAGTCGATATTTTCCTCGACCATAAAATCCTCTACGGTCCGGGAAAAGCCGCCAATGCCGGCGGGGTGGCCGTATCCGGTCTTGAAATGGCCCAAAACAGCATGCGGCTGAACTGGCCCCGGGAAGAGGTGGACAACCGGCTCAAGACGATCATGAAACAGATTCACCAGACCTGCTGTGATGTGGCCGTCGATTTCGGAGAACCGGGCAACTATGTGGTCGGCGCCAACATCGCCGGATTCGTCAAAGTGGTGGACGCGATGCTGGACCAGGGCGTGGTGTAGATTCAGGGGGGGTCATGGAACCGATTCGATGGATACGGGCCGGATTTCTTATCGACGGCCGGGGGGGTGAAATTCAAGAAAATGTTTGGCTGCGAATCATATCCGGCCGTGTGGATGAGATATTGGGTCCGAATTCCCTGGAAACCCATCCCCGGGAACCCGAAAAAAGATCCACCGATGACCCCGGGATACTGGATCTTTCGGAATACACGATCCTGCCGGGGCTGATCGATTCTCATCTTCATCTCTTCATGTCCGGCGCCGGGAATACTCAAATCAGAGAAAAACAGCTGAATGCCGGATTTGACGAGATGAAGCCGACCCTGGCCCGGCATCTGAAGCAACTGGTCGCCTGCGGCGTGGTGGCGGCTCGGGACGGCGGGGATTACGGCGGTTATGCGCACCGCTATCGATCGGAGTGTGTTGAATCAGACCCGATTCCGGTTTATCTTCGAACGGCGGGAAAAGCATGGCGAAAGCCGGGTCGGTACGGAAAGCTCATCGGCAGACCGCCGTTGGACGGGGAATCTCTTGCCGAAGCCGTTTCCCGAACCGCCGCCGGCGTCGATCACGTCAAAATCGTCAACTCGGGACTGAACAGCCTATCCGAATTCGGAAAAGAAACCCCTCCGCAGTTCGATTCGACAGAGTTGCGCGAGGGTGTTCGGGCGGCCCATGACCGGGGGCTCAGGGTGATGATTCATTGCAACGGAACCGTGCCGGTTCAAATCGCGGTGGAGGCCGGGTGCGATTCCATCGAGCATGGCTTTTTCATGGGTCCCGACAACCTGAAGCGGATGGCCGACCGCGGCGCCGTATGGGTGCCCACGGCCGTTACCATGAAGGCCTATTCGGAAAGGCTTCCACCGGAAAGCCCGGAGGCTGAAATCGCACACCGGAATTTCGATCATCAGGTAGAACAGATTCGATTGGCCCGGGAGCTGGGGGTCACCGTTGCCGTGGGCACGGATGCCGGCAGCCTGGGGGTCCATCACGGAATCGCGGTAAAACAGGAATTGAAAATACTGACGAAGGCGGGGTATTCGGTGTCGAAAGCGATCGCCTGTGCCACCGCAAACGGCGCGAGATTGTTGGACTTAAATGAATTGGGAACGCTTCAAACAGGAAAGGCCGCAACCTGGGTTGCGGCCAAAGGTCATCCTCAGGATCTGCCCGACAGCCTGAAGTCGATTCGGCTCTTTATCTCCGGGCGGGAGACCAAAAAAGACCCGTCATGCGGAGAGGGCCCGAACCATCTATGACAACAGCTTCGCCTGAAGGGTAATCTCCGTACCGGCCAGGGCCCGGGAAACCGGACAGTTCTTCTTGGCTTCCTCGGCCTGTTTCTTGAATTCGGATTCATCCATTCCCTGGACTTTGGCTTCTGTGGACAGTTCGATTTTGGTGATCTTGAATCCTTCACCCACCTGCTCGATATGGACTTTGGCATCCGTGTCGATCCGCTCCGGCGTGCCGCCGGCTTTCTCCAGAAAGAGGGAGAGCGCCATGGAAAAGCATCCGGCGTGGGCCGCTCCGATCAACTCTTCCGGGTTTGTCCCCGATCCCTCTTCGAATCTGGATTTAAAAGAGTAAGGCCCTTCAAAGGCGCCGCTGCCCAGTTTGACCGATCCTTTTCCCTCCTGAATTTTTCCTTCCCATTTGGCTTCGGCTTTGCGTACCGG
>JAABSQ010000227.1 GCA_011390315.1 Desulfobacteraceae bacterium | reverse complement strand
TATCCATTTGGAAGGCTCCTTTCTAATTGATATCCGCTATCCGAATGACGAATACTATCCGAATGGCGAATAATTTTGATTCTCATGTATAATCAGCTATTTCAGACTCAGATCGAACAGGTGAGTATGAACTTTATCCGTCAGAATATCTCTTATGAGGGGGAAAATAAATGGGGGAAAATCTGTATAATCATGCCGCTGATATTGTATATCCAAAATGCGGATTTAATTGTGGATTTCGAAAGAATCAACAGCCTTTTGCAAATCCGGTCGAAAGGCCTTTCCTATCTTCGGATGCCGATTATGGCGGCCTGTCATTCCGGTAAAAAAAAGGGGAACCCCCGGCTGTGCATCCTGTCGTCGAGTGAATGAATACCACCATCTCAATTCTTTTCTTTAAATGAAAGACTTAGAAACCTGAGATTTCCAACACAAAAAAGACGGTGATGATGGCCATATAGAATCCGCCGATGGCGACAAGCGGCGTGACTTTTAAATAATCGGGAATGGTTACCTTTCCGAAATCCCCTTTCTGCAGAATCTTTCCGGACAGGGTCGGATACAGGCTCGAATAGATGATAGCGCCCGCCAGCATACCGGGCAATCCGCCCGCCAGTGCGTCCATCGATCCCTGGCCGACGGCCCCCAGGGTGGTGCCGGGGCAATAGCCGAGAATGGCCATTCCGGACCCGAAAATCAGACTTCCGACCACGGTGGAACCGACGGCGCCTTCTTTGGGATGGAGCTGCACCATACCTTTTCGACGCATGGTGTAAATACCGATCATTCCCACTACCGCCGCGGTCATCATGATTTTCATGACCGTGAAATCGCGCAAAAGCAGCTGGCCGAGGATGATGTCATACCGGGTGGCCTGCCCCCTTTGAAGAAAAAACCCGAACAGGATGCCCATTACAAGTCCCAGCCCCAATTGAACCGGTTTTTGCTCATGAAGTTTTTTCAGCATGTTGTGTTCTCCTCTTCTTTGAATATCGGCGGTTAGTAAATCAGAAAAGCGGTGATCGCGCCGCCGATAAAAAAGCTGATCAGGGCGACCCAGCTGCTGATCACCAGTTGAAGGGCGCCGCTGATGCCGTGCCCGCTGGTGCACCCGCCGGCCCATCGGGCCCCGATCATCAGGATGGCGCCGCCGATGAATGCCGCACCCAGTCGAACCGGAATGTTGGCGCCGAAACGCTGTTCCCACATGGCCGGAATCCAGTGGATGTGAAAGTCTCCGGAGAGTTTGGCCGACAAAAAAGCACCGATCACGATGCCGACGACAAACACCCACTCCCATCCGATGTTCAAACCCAGTTTCTGATAATAGGCCTTTTCCTTTGCTTTTTGACCGCGAACCGCGGTTTCCAACATTCCGCCGGTTCTGGCGACAGCGGAGGAGACCCCGATGGGGTGATCGGAAAGAAGAAAGGTCAACCAGCTCAAGATGCCGATGCAGATGCCGACCAAATACGGGGACCAGACCCGTGAGTACAGAAATCCGCCCCCGGTTTCAGTCAAGGGCTTCACGCCGAGCTGATCATTGTTAGTCCCCACGGTGGTCACCACGCCGGTCTGGCTGTAAGCGGATATCGCCGTGATCGCCAGGATTAAAACCACCGGGAGAAGCCATGCCAGCCTTTTGAAAACCTTTGCAGATGAAAAATTCATGATGTGCTCCTTATGCCTTATCAGGGATTTTCTGCTTTTATTTTCTTTACGAACTATAGCGGGAGAGGCGGGGAAGTAAATACTGCAAACCCTTTATAAAGAAATGGGAAAAACCTTACTGGAAAAACGTTACTGGAGGTGCGGCGGCTCTTACATAGATTCCACTGTCGCCAGGGGGGCAGGCATGCCTGTGTTCGGGTTTGCTATACCGTCTTTCTTCGTTCTGAATACTGAGTTTATCCCATTTCTTTCAGGGCTTTTACATATTATGTTTTTGGTCATCAAGACGCCATAAGGAGATGAGGAGAAATGATTGAAACCCTGTTATTGATTCTTTTGATCTTGGAAAAACAAAAAAAAGGAGAAATCATATGAATTGGGACCAAATCGCCGGAAACTGGAAGCAAGCCAAAGGCAAAATCAAACAGGAATGGGGAAAGTTTACCGAAGATGATCTGGATTTCATCGAAGGCAGCCGAGACCGGTTGGTCGGCAAACTCCAGGAGAGGTACGGAAAAAGCCGCGAAGAGGCTCAGAAAGAAGCGGATGCTTACATTGATCGTGCCTAAATTTATCTCAAAACCTCATAAAAAAATGGAGGAGATATGACTAAATTTAAGAAAATTATGATCATCGGCGTTTCGGTCATTTTCTTCGGAATCGGCGCCATCGGCTGCACCGAAGAAGAGCCGATGGAAAGAGCCGGTGAAGATATGGAAGAGAGTGTGGAGCGAGCCGGACAGGAGATGGAACATGCCGGTGAACAGACCATGGAGGCCATGGAAGAAACCGGCGAACGCGCGATGGAATCGATGGAGGAGACCGGCGATCGGATGGGCGAATCCCTGGAGGAAGCCGGAGACAAAACCGGCGAGGCGCTGGAAGACTCCGGTGAATGGGTCGGTGAAAAGGTTGAAGAAACCGGCGATCGCCTCGACTAATCAACCTGACCCAAAACTTCCCTGAAGGAGGTGAAATCTTCATGCTAGGATGGGCGATAATGTTTTTCGTCATCGCGATTATTGCGGCCCTGTTGGGCTTCACCGGCATTGCGGGAGCAGCGGCGGGTATTGCACAGATTCTATTCGTGATTTTTCTGATTCTGTTCGTGGTATTTTTGGTCATGGGCAAACGGCCCCCCGCCTAACCGCTGTTATCGATAATCCACGCCACCGGAGGCATCGACGCTGTTTGCATTCCGCATCCATAAGGAATCTAAAGTTGTCGAGGTCCCGGTGGCGTTGTGTATTTTTACTGCTCTGTCTACTTTTTACTCTGGAGGATTCTTATGATACGCCCACGGGTTTTCGCACTGTATATATTGGCAGGAATCATTGGTTTTTCTATTTCGGGTTTTTCTATTTCGACGGCTACAACACCGCTTCTGGCGGCGGATAATACCTCGGCGGCTGAAAAAAAAGAAAACGGCATCACAGACAGTTGGATCAAATCCAAACTGGTCACCGCCTATTCGCTCAATGAGCATCTCAGCCCTTATGATCTGGACGTCACGGTGGACCATGGAAAGGTGGTTTTGGCCGGGCAAGTCGAAAACGGCATCGAACGGGACCTTGCCGAAGAAATCGCCCAGGGTGTGGACGGGGTCGTCGGGGTGGAAAACCAGATCCGGGTGGAGGGTGAAAAAGCGGCGCGAACCGAGCCTTCTTCATTTTACCGGAGTGTCCAGGACGCTACCCTGACCGCCCGGGTGAAATCGAACCTGCTCTGGAACC
>JAABSQ010000226.1 GCA_011390315.1 Desulfobacteraceae bacterium | reverse complement strand
ACACCGATGGAACCGATATCGATGTGGATACCGACAACGGCATCGTCACCCTGAAAGGGGTGGTCGCATCCGAAATGGAAAAAAAACTGGCGGTTCAGATCGCCGAAAACACCCGCGGTGTGCGAAAGGTTCAAGAGGCGCTGCGGATTGATCCGGAAACGGCCGGTGAAGAAGGATTTCTGGACAAAACCGGGGATGCGGTGCGGGGGCCCATCGAAAAAACCGGCCGGGTGGTCAGCGATACCTGGATCACCAGTAAGGTGAAAACGGTGCTGATGTTCAATAAAAAGACGGAAGGGGCCGATATCGACGTGGCTACCGATAACGGCATCGTCACCCTGGAAGGCACTGTTCAGTCCGAGGCCCAGGCAGAGCAGGTGGTGGAACTGGCCGAAGATGTGGTAAACGTCAAATCGGTGGTATCCAGACTACGGGTGCGGTAATTCCGGGAAATAATGATATGATCGACTTTTTTTCAAGTCTATGGAGTGATGCCGCCAACCTGATAGAAGCCTGGTCCGATTTTTATTGGTTCACCTTTCTTAAATACCTGCTCAAGATCACCGCCGCTTTTGTGATCACTCTGCCTCTGGCCCTGGAGCGGGAATTTTATTCCCGCAGCCTGGGGCTGCGTACCTTTCCGCTGGTGGCGGTGGCCAGCTGCGGGTATGTGCTGATCGCCGAATCCTTTCTGAGCGGAGACACCCCGGACGCCCGGGCGCGCATCATGCAGGGGCTCATGACCGGCATCGGCTTTATCGGCGGCGGGGCGATCCTCAAGAAGGGCAAAAATGAAATCATCGGCACCGCCACGGCCGTGAGCCTCTGGTCCACCGGAACTGTGGGCGCCGCCATCGCCTTCGACCGATTCGAAATCGGTATTCTGGTGGCCGGGATCAATTTCATTGCGCTTCGGACTTTATCTCCCATTAAAGAAGAAATTGATGAAGATTCCTATTCGGACGATTCCGATAATGGTGATTCTTGATCATCGGGTTTCTGGCCCTGGAACTGAATGGGATCGGTTCGGTGGCGATAAATGAAGATTAAATCTCATAATCCGCTTTCGAGAAAACGAACAGGCGCCATAGGGCCGGTTTCTCAAGAAACCTTATGGCGCCTGTGGATGGAATTCAAAGGGAATAGAGGTTCTTACTCGTCCTTTCCTTCTTCGTAGCCCTCTCCAAAGGCTTCGGCCCCTTCTTCAACCTTCTCGGCGGCTTCTCCGGTGACTTTTCCGGTTTGGTAACACCCGGCCAGGCTCCCGAAGCTCAAAAACAGGGCCATCAACAGAATCATCACTTTTTTCATCATCTTTTCTCCTCCTTCTTGTGTTTAGGTAACGAAAGCTTGGTATCCGTCACCGTAGCGATGACTTCATCAAAAGAACCGGGAATCTCCGTCGCCGAAATGGCCTCGGTCACCTTTCAACCGCACCGCCGTCGGTACCGGATGACCCCGGCAGGGTCTTATCGACCCGGTTTTCGTTTGATTTTGCCATAGATGTTTCGCGAAACCGATTCGAGCTTATCCAGAACCAGGGCCACGAATTTCACTCGAGCCGCGATCAGGCCCAAGGCCGGAATCCATAGAAGAAAACCGGGTGATCCGGGGGGGATGGACAATAGAAAACCGACGATGCCCAGTACCACGCCGGCCGCGATGAAGGCATACGATTCCCAGGGTTTCGCGTCTTTCAGCTCTTCCCGGCGCCGCCGGTAGTGGTTGATAAACCGCTCCCCCGGCCGGTCTTGGGACAATTGGTGGAAGGTACGCTTCAATTGTTGAATCATCAGTCTTTTTTTCTATCACGATCGCTTTATCCGAAACCGGCCAGGATTATTTTTTCGCCTTGGCGAACATATCCATCAGGGTCTTCACGATTTCGGTTACGATGACCGAGTAGGTGGTGATGCTGTCGGCGGCTTTGTTGACGGTGGTGACCGCATCGGTGACATTCTCGGTGAGCACGTCGATAGCCGCCTCGGTCTGAGAGACGCTCTTTCGAATTCCGATACTGGATTCCCGAAGGTTTTCGGAAATTTCCGGAAGGTAAGACAGAGTCAGGTCGATGTTGGACCGGTTCGCCTCCACCACCTGATTGATTTCCCGGGCCAGGGAATTGATGTTGCGAAGGGCGATGATCAGATAAACCCCCACCCCGACCGCCAGAAGAAAGAGTATGAAAACAGCGATTTCCTGTAAGGTAAAAACGACATTCATCGGGTATCCTCAATCAACTATGGCTGTGAATTCACATTCAGGACAAAGATTCGCCAAAACGATCAGGATGCCTTCTTTTTGCCCTTGCCCGTTTCTTTTTTGTCCTCTTCGGCATCCGGCGCCATATCTTTCACCGCCTCGATGTATTGGCTCGTGACTTCACCGATGCGTTCTTTCTGGTCGGCGATTACTTTTTTGGTCTCCTCCAGGTTTTCCTTCAACACCTCCATGGTTTCATGGGC